>NZ_JAJUJR010000137.1 GCF_029265225.1 Sedimentibacter sp. | reverse complement strand
GAAACAGCAAATCAGATGAATTCAGGAGAAACTGAAGTTGTACTTACACCACAGGGAACTCTTGCTGAAAAAGTAAGATGCGGAGGCAACGGTCTTGGAGGATTCTACACACCTACAGGAATAGGAACTGAAGCTGAAATCGGAAAAGAAAAGAAAGTTATTGACGGACAGGAATTTATATTTGAACTTCCGTTAAAAGCAGACGTGGCTATACTGAAAGCTTCTGTAGTAGATAAAAAAGGAAACATGGTTTTTGCCAAGACTACTAAAAACTTCAATCCATTGATGGCTACTGCAGCAAAAGTTGTAATAGTTGAAGCAGACAAAATAGTTGAAGTTGGAGAAATTGATCAGGACCGCGTTATGTGTTCCGGAATTTTTGTTGATTACATTGTAGGAGGCGACAAATAATGGATGCAAAAGAAATTATAGCAAGAAGAGTTGCAGAGTTGTTGAAAGACGGAGACGTTGTTAACTTAGGTATTGGACTTCCTACAATGGTAGCAAACTATATACCTGCAGACATTGATATTACATTCCAGTCAGAAAACGGATTTTTAGGACTTGGACCTGCTCCTCAAAAAGGAGAAGAAGACTGGGAACTTGTTAATGCCGGTGGAATGCCTTCTACAATTGTTCCAGGAGGAATGTTCTTTGACAGTGCTACATCATTTGGAATAATCCGCGGCGGACACGTTGATGCAACAGTTCTTGGAGCAATGGAAGTAGATGAAAAAGGAAGCTTGGCAAACTGGAAAATACCAGGCAAAATGGTTCCCGGAATGGGCGGTGCAATGGACCTTGTAGTTGGTGCCAACACAGTTATAATTGCAATGGTTCACACACAAAAAGGTCAGCCGAAAATATTGAAACAATGCACTCTTCCTTTGACAGCTAAGGAACAGGTTAACTATATAGTAACAGAAATGGCTCTTTTGAAAGTTACAAAAGACGGACTTCTTCTTGAAGAATTAGGACCTGATGTAACAGTTGAAGATGTTATTGCTGCAACTGAAGCAAAAGTCATAGTATCTCCAAACGTTAAAAGATACGACTTTGTATAATTTTTAAAAACAAAAAAACTGCCTTTGGGCAGTCACACACACACAGATCATTTACAAAATTTACAAATTGCAGGGGAGGCAGCAGCCTCCCCTGCATTATTGAAATAACTGACTGCCTTGGGCAGTTTTTTAATTGTCGCATTCGAACTTATATCCTATTTTTCTGACAGTTACTATTTTTTTGCCATACTCTCCGATTTTGGAGCGGAGACATTTTATGTGGGTGTCCACTGTCCTGTCATCACCGAAGTAGTCCCAGTCCCAAACGGTTGAAAGTATCTGTGACCTGCTTAAGACTATATTCTTGTTCTGCAGAAGATAATATAAAAGGTCAAATTCCTTTGGAGTAAGCACTGCCTTTTCTCCATCTATGAGCACACTTCTTTCCCTGTATTTAACTGTAATTCCTCCACCGTCAATGTCCTGCATGCTGTTTTGGGAAGTCCTCCTCAGAAGGTTTTTCACTCTTGCCATCAGAATCCTCGGGCTGAAAGGTTTTGAAATGTATTCATCTGCGCCGGAATTGAAACCTGTTATTTCATCGGTCTCCGTGTCCCTTGCAGTAAGCATCAATATTGGGACATCAGAATTGTTTCTGATGTGAGATGCAACCTCATATCCGTCCTTTTTAGGCATCATTACATCAAGAATAACAAGAGAAAAATCCATTTCAGCATCAAATTTTGATATGGCTTCTGCCCCATCCGCAGCTTCTGCAACATGAAATCCTTCCTTCACAAGATAGCTTGCAACCAGTTTTCTGATATTATCTTCATCTTCAGCCAGTAATATTTTAATATCCATATTAATCCTCCATTTCAAAATTCATTTCAACATTTTCAAGCTCAAACCAGAACTCAACACCATCATCTGCATTGCCCACTCCGTACTTTTCACCGTGCATGTCCATTACCGCCTTTACAATTGCAAGACCGAGACCGTAGCTTCCCATGTTCTTCCTTGACTTGTCGGCTCTGTAGAAGCTTAAGAAAATATTTTCTATGTCTTCATCTTCTATGTGTTTGCCTGTATTGAATATTTTTATCCTGCACTTATTTCCATCAACAACAGTTGAAACTCTAACATTTCCTCCGTCATTGCAGTACTTGATTGCATTCTCATAAAGATTTTGAAAAACCTGTTCTATTCTGAAATAATCAGCAAACACTATGCTGTCGTCATATATGTTTTGTTCCACATTGAGATTTTTTTCATTTGCTATTATTGAATTTTTCTTGACAGTATCCTTAATTATTTCATTTATGCTGAAGTTGGATTTTTCAAGCTTGATTATTCCTCCTTCAAGCTGGGACAGCTTCAGAAGTTCCTGAACAAACTCAGACATTTTTCTTCCTTCATTGATAATTATGTTCAAATAATCCGTCTTTGTCTCTTCATCTATATCATCCATGTCAAGCAATGCTTCTGAATAGCTCATAATAAGCGTAAGGGGAGTTTTGAAGTCATGAGACACATTGGCTATGAGCTGCTTTGTCATCTTGTCTGCTTTTTCTTGTTTTATAAGGTCATCCTTAAGCTTTGTAACATATTCCTGCAGTCTGTCTGCCATGTTGTTGATGCTTGATGACAAAAGTCCTATTTCATCTTTTGACAGTACATCGCATCTTTGTGAAAAGTTCAAATTTGCAATTTTATCTGCAGTCTGCTGAATTTGTCTTATGGGCTTTGTTGTTTTGTCTGCAATTATGTATATAATTGCCGCACCTGCCAGAAGCGTGAAAATTGAAAAATATGTTGTATATTTTATTGCTGAATCAGAGATGTCTTTTATGAACTGCTTTGGCGTCTGCATGAGAATATATTTATTCCCTTCAACTTTTGCAAGGATTGAAATGTTGTCAGGCCTTTTGTCATTTTCCTCCTCGTTGTTTTCAATGAAATACTTGTTGTTGTCAAGGCTTTGAAATGCTCCGTCACTGTAAAGTTTTTCAATCAATCGTACAATCTCGTTGTCAAAAGGACTTGTGGAAAAATATTTCTGTCTGGAAAAATATTCGATTTCTCCGGTTCCGGTTTGCGTATCCAAAGTAAACAGACATATTGTCATGTTCTGCATTTCATAGCTGATAATTTCTTCAATTATCTTTTCTTCATCCTGGGTTTTATATATTGAAGTTATGCTGTCAATTCCGCTTTTCAGATTTTTAATTTTATCGTTAGTATAAAGTTTGCCGAACATTGTATTGCCTAGTATTGCTGACAAAATCACATTGAATACCAGCACGCACAGTATTACCAGAAACAGCTTGTTTTTTAAACTGAATTTTACATTCATATTATTCTCCAGTCAATTTATTAATTATTAACAATAATATAGCACAAATGTGATAGACAAGTGAAGTTTTTTACGTTTTGCGCAAATATTTTAATATTTATATTAAGCAATAAAAAAAACAGGATAAACCTGTTTTTTTAGGGGGAGAAATTCTATGAAAATTGAAATTTTACCATTATAAATCTGCTGGTTTTGTCTTAAGAGTCATTTTGACAGTTTGTTCATTTCCGTTTCTTATGATTGTGACGTCCACATTGTCATCATTTTTGTACTCATACAAGTTTCTTTTCAAATCCGACATGCTTTCTATTTTGTCACCATCAATTGCAGTAATAACATCGCCAGGCTCAAGTCCTGAAACTGTTGCAGGTGAATTTGCCATTGTTTCAACTATTACAACTCCGTAATCTGCTGCAACATCAACGCCCAGAGCTTTTTCGTATGTTTCAACGTCCACTCCTGTGATTCCAACATATACTGTTGAAAATGTTCCGTCATTTATTATTTGTTCGATAATAGGTTTAGCTATGTTTATAGGAATTGAAAATCCCAATCCTTCGGCTGTGCTCATCTTGGCAGTGTTTATACCTATTACCTGCCCTTTTGCATTAAACAATGGGCCGCCGCTGTTTCCTGAATTTATAGAAGCATCTGTCTGAATCAGCGGTTCAATTACTGTTCCGTCTTCAAATGCTATAGATCTGTTTAGTCCGCTTATTATACCCTGTGTAACTGTTCTTTCAAGGTCTAATGTCATTGGATTTCCAATTGCCACTGTAGGCTCTCCTACCATGAGGGTGTCTGAATCTCCCAGTTCAACTGCAGGAAGTCCTGTCTTGTTGATTTTTACAACAGCCAAATCCAGCGTTGTGTCATACCAGAGTACTTCTCCTACCTCAGTGGTGCCGTCAATCAATGAAACCGTGATGTTTTCATATTTACCGTCACCTATTACATGGGCATTTGTAACAATGTATCCGTCTGAATCAACTATGAATCCGGAACCCATGCTTTGTGATTTTTCAGTTTGCGGTCCAAAAAATGTATTGTACTGCTGAACAACGTCAGTTGTTATACCCACAACTGTTTTTTGCGCCTTTTCTGCAACTGCTGCTGCAAAATAAGTGTCATCAGACAAGTTTATGTTTATATCCTGAGCTGTAATTCCCGTTTTTTCGCCGTCTTTGCTGCCCGCAATGTTCAACTGGCTTGTTGCAATATATCCGCCTGAAAGTCCTCCTATTAGTGCTGCAACCAAGGCAACAGCCACATATCCGAAGAATGATTTTCCTTTGCTTTTTTTCTCTGGCTTAGGCTCATCGTATGATGGCATTACAAAATTAATGTCATTATGTTGTTTTTCATTATTGTTCATTTCATTGTTATTAATTTCATTGTTTTCACTTTCATTGAATGTGTTTCTTTCATTGTCATCCATGATATTTCCTCCTGTATTATTCAATAGTTTTTATATTGCTATATTACTCGTGGAATGTGATAGAATTGTGATTATAATGTAAACTTTTTATGAAGCTATTTTATTCTTCCACTTTCTTCATATATTATCATCATTTTCTTTACTGAAACTTAAATTATATTGATTTCAAAAAACTAAAAAATAGCACGTAAGTGCTATTCATACTATTGTCAAACACAATATACATACTATAGTGGCGGGTCTTTTGTCTTTTGCCAGCCCGCGTTATTAATTAAATAATTTTGGTATCTTCGGGAGGACACGAGGTCCTCCCCTACAACCCATGATTTCAAATTCATCGTGAGATGTCAATTTATTGATGCATAGGTGCTATTTAAATTACACATTTAATCATACTGTTTTTCCGAATTATTTATGTCTTTTCGTCAATTCAGCCTTTAAGTCTTCCATTGTTACACCTTCGCTTACCATGAGCACCATTGAATGATAAATCAAATCACACATTTCATAAACAAGTTCATCCTTGCTCTTATTTTTTGCTCCTATTATGACTTCGCTTGTTTCTTCTCCAACTTTTTTAAGTATTTTGTCAAGACCTTTGTCAAACAGGTAATTTGTGTATGAACCTTCCTTTGGATTATCTCTTCTGTCAATTATCTGGTTGTAAAGACGGTTTAAAATTGCCTGGTCTGTAACATTGTCTTCATAAACCTTGTTGAAAAAGCATGAGTATGCACCAGTATGACATGCATTTCCAACCTGTTCAACCTTCATTAGAATTGCATCTGCATCGCAGTCATAATAAAGGCCTTTCAAGTTCTGCCAATGGCCTGAAGTTTCTCCTTTTCTCCAGAGGCTTTGCCTGCTTCTTGAGTAATAACATGCTCTTTTTTCATTCAATGTTATTTCAAGGGCTTCCTTGTTCATGTATGCAACCATCAGCACTTCGTTTGTGATGTAATCCTGAGCAACAGCAACAACAAGTCCCTTTTCGTCAAATTTAACCTCATTCAATAAACTTTCCATTTCCATTTATATATCCTTCTTTCAACAAATTATATGATTTTATTCATATTCTTTTATATTTAATTAATGATTGAAATTAACATTTTTCAGACTCAGCGCTATTTTGTGGAATTGTACGAAAGAAGAAAAACAGTCTTGACATACTTAGCGTAGCGGATGTATGCCTTTGTTTTTCGGATTGATGTTACAATTCCCAAAATGTCAGCAGGAAGAAAAATATTAATTTCATTTCATTGACTTTCTTAAAATTATTGAAATTTAT
>NZ_JAJUJR010000280.1 GCF_029265225.1 Sedimentibacter sp. | reverse complement strand
TATACCCTAATAAATCTATTATCAAGACAGCAGTTGAACTTATTACTGCTGTTGTCATTCCTGCATTGAATCCATACTGAATTGTATTTGCAGTTATAATAAATAAATAAAGGAATTTATACTGGCTTTCATGAAATCCTGATATGTAAATCAGTCCAGTATATATGGATATAAATGTTACACTTTCTATTAGACTACTGATTGAATAAACTTGATCTATCTTACTTTTTTTAGAACTGTGCAGCCATCCTTCGCAAATCAAAACAAAAATTCCAAAACCTATGAAATTTAAAACAACAATGTTATTGCCAATTGTATTGCTCACCCATGACATCATATAAAGATTTTCAGGAAATTGTGTAAATATGACAATTCCACATATCAAAAGTGAAATTAGCTTTAAGACGGATAACATGTCGTATAATTTTTGTTTTCTATTTATGTCAATTTGCATCATTTTTTTCACCTGCTTTTCACGTCCCAATAAAAAGGGGTCTTAAGACCCCTTTTTATTCTTCTCTTAACATTTTTGGTTCTTCTGGCTGATATAATCCCCACCAGCATGCTGAAGCAGTAGTTGTTGTAGCTAAAAATGACAACATTACAGCTGCTAAAGTCATAACCTTCAATACTAGACCTTTTTTCATTTGTTCGCCCTCCTATTTAGTATAGTTGTACCCCCCATAAAGTTATCTAAAGTTTCTATAAAAATGTGTCCCAGAGATACCAAAGTTATAGATTGCCATAAAATGCCTGTGGATATGCATAGGGCAATTGATAAAAATTGAATGTTATAAGTATGTATATACGCGCCTGTCAAAACAATATCTGAAATCAGCATACCTGCTGTAAAAATTAAAGACTGTTTTTTTAGACGTTTTCTTTTATCCGCATTCTTTAAGGGTTTGTTGATACTGCCAACTGGACTGTATTTAAACATTACATAAAATACAAATACAAATTCTGCGATTAATAATCCTGTTAAATATACAAATTCCATATTAAGTAGTACATGTTTTACCAAAAGCGCAAGCACACCAAATATAATCATTCCAATTACAGCACAGTTTAAGGGTTTAGTGGCATGAACGCCTCCGGAAAATTTCCTTAAAATTGCTGCTGCAAAAGAAATTATCATAGATTCAGCAAAGACACCAAATACAAGGCCAAAGGCAGCAATTGCAAGAATAGACAATATTGTCTGAATAAGGGCAAAAGCTCCGTATGCCAGGACTTCTTCATGATCGCTGTCAAGAGATAAATTAGTGGAAACAACATGAGCAAAGGATTTTGAAATTTTCTCAATACTGTTCATTTTTAACTCTCATGCCTTTAATAAAAATGATGAATCTTACTATAAAATAAAACAGCACAAGTGAAGGAACGCCTGCCAGTACAGAAACCAGTGTCTGTCCGGACAATGCAGATGTAAAATTTAATGCATTGTAAAAGACAACAAACATCAAATCAGATATAAATAATAAAATTACTGATGTCAAAGATGCTGTAATGGCTTTATGTATCTCTATGCCATTTAATCGTATTGCCAATACTATCATAAGCATTACGCTTAAAATTGTGTGCACTCCGAAGTGGATTGGAAGCATACGTGTCAGGTAAACACATATACCGCCTATTATTCCTGATATAAATAAATTTTTCAAATTAACATCTGATTCAGTCAACAGACAAATTGCATATATAACAATGAGATTTTCAGGAATTAATCTAATAAATAACGAATATAAAGGCTGCTGAAGCATAAATTTCTCCAAGTTAAATTATTCTTTGTAACAATTAAAAATTATATCATTTCATGTCGAAAAAAACAATGGGTTTTCAAAATAATTGTATTTAAACAGTAAAAAATGATTTATTTTCCAAATGATTCCTTAAATAACCATTTTATTTTTGTTAAAATATATCTTTCAAGGCTTCAACCTTTAACATTATTTTATATACTATATTTCTGGACAAATCCTTTTTCACCATTTATATTCAGCTAGCAATAACTTCCTTCCACTTCTCTGCAGTATTCAACCAGTTTGTTCTTTACATTTTCAGGCGAAAGAATCTTAACCTTGCTGCCGAACTGGAATATCCAACCCAAAAAAGGAGGGCTTATTTGAACTCTTACAATTGCAATGAAGTTGTTCTGGTCGTATTTGCGTATTATAGTTTTTTCACCGAAACGGTCTATTACAACACCAAGAAGGGAGTTGTCAAACAATGCCTCCAGCGTTGCTTCTTCTCCTCCGAACATGCCGAATACTTTTTTGCATGTTCTCCAAGGTTTATATCATCTCCCTGGACTGCTTCTTCAAGAATTTCTATGTCTTCCATCTTGTCCACACGGAAGTGGGAAACACCTTCATGTTTTTCACAATCTGCAATCAGGTAGTAGTTTTCATCCTGCCATGTAAGCGCATATGGGCTTGCCGTATACTTTTCGCCATTATTTCTGTATCTTTTTTTCTTGTCCACTGTGAATTCAAAGTATTTGAATGAAATTTGCCTGTGCATTGCAACAGCAAGATGTATGCTGTCAACATTGCTGTAAATTTTTTCATTCATGGTCTTTACCCTGTCGGCCACATAAACCTGGCGTTTAAGCTGCAAGGCCTCATAGCTGCTGGCAAGGCTGCTTATTTTCCTGATCAGGTCCTTTGATTTTCTTTCAGTGATAAACTTGGATGATGCCACAGCATCAGCAAGAAGTTTTAGTTCTGCCAGTTCAAAAGTTCTGTCTGCCACATAGTAGCTGTACGTTTTTGACTTTTTGCATCTAATATCAATTCCGTAGCTTTTTAAGGAATCAATATCGTTATAGATGCTTTTTCTCTCTGCGTTGATGTCGTATTTTTTTAGCTCGTTAATAAGGTCTGGAACTGTTAAGGAATGTTCTGTGTCTGTTTTTTCAAAAAGAATTTTCAATAAATACATAAGCTTTAATTTTTGATTAGATAATTTAGACATTTTACCCCCCGATACAATGTAGTATATTTATTTAATCCATATTCATTTTTATAACGAAGACTTGGATAACGTTTGAATGGATTAAATGCCAGTCCTGGCATTTAACTTATCGGCTGCATTTTTTATAATTTTATGTTTTTTTAATTTTTATTCCAAGTCAATGCTCAAGTTATGTATTTGCCAATTTTCACAGTCTTAACTTGTTGTCAGTTCACTTATTAAATTTATCTTTAATGATTTTTTCATTCACTGACAAAAAATATTATACGACATGTTTTTACAATATTCAATAATAATAAATAAATTGTAGCTGCAATAAATATTATGTTATTGTTCAATGAAAAAGCTGCCCGTTCATGGAGCAGCTTTTCATACTTATCTTCAATTGAATTAAATAGTTAAATTAAAACACTGTTCGTATTTCATCATTTATTTCCTTGTAGCTCTTGCCTGTTTTGTTGCATATATTTTTTATATCTTCATATTCAGGCTTGTAAAACCTGTTTCCTTCATAACTGCTTACTTTAACATTTACCGGACCGTATTTTGTTTCAATTTCAACAATTTCCCTGTGAAGAACAGTCCGCTCTGTCTTGTACCTTCTGATGCCTATGGTTGTTGTGTTGTTGAATATTACAGATTCCATTTTCTTTATGTCATCTTCTTTGCAAATGACTGTAAGTCTGTG
>NZ_JAJUJR010000007.1 GCF_029265225.1 Sedimentibacter sp. | reverse complement strand
GTCAATGTGGTCCGCAGCAGAACCTGTTGATGCAAGTATTGTAGTGTCAGACAAAGGCGAACAGTGGTCTCCGAAAACTCCGCCACCTGCTACTGCAGCAAAACATGCTATAACAAGTGTTGTTACTTCTCCGCCGGAGAAATTGAAAGCAAGCGGTAATGCTATAGGCATGCATATTGCAAATGTTCCCCATGAAGTTCCGGTTGCAAATGACATTACAGATGCAATCAAAAATATTATGGCAGGAAGAAGCTGAGGGCTCAGGAAACCTTCGCTTATGGAAATGATGTAATTTGCTGTTCCCATTTGTTTGCTCAGTGCATTGATTGAATAAGCCAATGCCAGTATGATGATTGCAGGAACTGCGCCTTTTACTCCGTCAGTCATTGTGTGCATGATTTCCTTGAAAGGAATGCCTTGTATGAACATGCTTATTCCCATGAAAATCATTACGAAAAGGAATGCTTCCATTGTCTTTGCAGACTTCAGCTTGATATATGTTCCAATAGCAATTGCCATTATCATTATTACAGGAAGTATAAAGTTAAGGAACACTCTTTGCTCGATTCCAGGATAAGCTTCCATTTCTGTGAGTTCTTTTCCTATTAAAGGATCCGCTCCGTCTCTTAATACTTTTCCTTCCTTTATTGCTCTGTCTTCAGCTTTTTTCATAGGTCCGAAGTCTTTTATTATTCCTCCGGATATCAATCCTACAAATACTACAGTAATAAGTGCATAGAAGTTGAATGGAACAGCTTTGATGAATAATTTCATGGCATCTTCCTGAGTAACAATTGCTCCGATACCTACAGCCAGTCCGCTAAGATATGCTGCCCAGCCTGTTATAGGAACCAGTACGCTTACAGGAGCTGCTCCTGAATCTGCTATGTACGACAATTTTTCTCTGGAAACTTTTGCTTTGTCAGAAATGCTTCTCATTGTTGTTCCAACGAACAAAGGGCTGAACGAATCGCTGAAATAAACAAATATTCCCAACACCCAGGCCAAAAGCTGCACTGCGCGTCTGCTTAAATTCTTATTTTGTATATATTGCGAAAATCCTTGAATTGCTCCTGTTTTTTGAAAGAAAGCCACTAATATTGCAATAAAAGTGTTTAAAAGCATTACCCATGCAAAACTTGTTGTGCCAAGGCTGGTTTTTAATAATGTAGGAAATCCCATTATTCCCTGACCGGCAAGGAAAGTACCCAGTATGCATGCAAATCCTAGAGAAACAACCGTGTTTCTTGTTGCAAAAGCAAGAGCTATTGCCAAAAGGGACGGTATTATCGATATAAAACCCATATTTACTACTTGTTCCATCTCTTCCTCCTAAAGGGTAATTTTGTTGTTTGATCTTGAAACTGTTGCAGGCGGTGCCGGATCCAGATTTTCATCAGCTATTTTCAAAACATCTTCTGGTCTTATCCAAGGTCTTCCCTGCAGTGCGCTTGTTTCTTCATGTGTCAGATATCCTTTGTAAGCTGTCATGCTTCTTCTTAAAAATCCATCCCTGATGCATGCTTTTTCTATTCCCAGGTTCATAATGTTTCTTAAGTGCGGCAAAATTGATGCTGCATATGCAACTGTTGTTGAATTTGCTATTGCTCCAGGAATATTGCTTACACAGTAATGCACAACTCCTTCTTCCACATATCTTGGGTCTTCATGAGTTGTTTCATGGAATGTTTCAATAACGCCGTAGTCATTGCTTATGTCAACTATGACAGAACCTCTTGGCATTGATTTAACCATTTCCCTGTCAATCAGGAATTCTTTGCTGCCTTTTGGCCACTTCACGCAGTTGATAACCAAATCTGTATCAGGCAGAAGTTTTTTGATGTTGTATTTTGTGGAAATCATAGTGTTAACTTTTTCGTCGTACATTTTGCCAATTTCTCTTAATGTTGCAATGTTAACATCCATGACAGTAACCCACGCTCCAAGAGATTGAAGAACCTGCAGTGCGTTTTTGCCTACAATTCCTCCTCCCAGAATCAGAACCTTGATTCCCGGTGCTCCTGCAAGTCCGCTCACAAACTTACCGCTGCCTCCGTTGATGGATAAAAGAGATTCAAGTCCCATGAGAGCTCCTTGTTTTCCTGCTGCTTCGCAGTTAGGTGAACCGTAACGGTGCGAATCTTCAGCTGTGAAGGCAATTACCTTTTTATCCAGCAGTGCCTGCACCTCTTCCTTATGTGCAGCAGGATGGATGCATGTGAATATGATTTGATTTTCCCTGAGAAGTTCAAATTCAGTTGGCTCAATTTCTTTTACTTTTGCCAGAAAATCACATCTTGAATACATCTCTTCCATTGTTTCAACCAGCTCAGCGCCAACCTTCACATATTCTTCGTTCAGGAAACCGGCTTTCAGCCCTGCATCCTTTTGTACGAGAACCTTGTGTCCGTCTTCAACTATGCTGGCTACCTCAGATGGAGTTGCTATAACTCTGAATTCGCCATTTTTTATGTCTTTCAATACTCCAAAAATCAAAATATTTCCTCCTTTAAATTATTCTGTCCTTATTTCTGCATTATTCATGCCAACAGTATAAAAATATTCGGAGGCTGAAAATTCAATATTTTCATGTCTTGCTTTAAATTCATCTCTCTGTCTGAACACAAATATTGCCCGCAAATGAGCATGTTGTTGCTCAAATGTGGGCAATATTTCAAATGATATTATATTTTTTTGCTTTCCTTTGAAGTGTCTGCCTTGGTATATTTAAAATTTTGCATGCTTTTGACACATTGTATTCCGTACTCTCAAGCACTCTTTCAATGATTGACTTTTCATATTTGTCTACCATTGACTCCAGAGGTTCTATGTCAAGCTGTGTTTCAGTGTTTAAGTTAATCAGCTGGTTGAACTTCAGCTCTATGTCCGTAAACTTCAGGCTTTCGCTTGAAGCGTCAACCATGCTCAGTCCATAAATCAATATGTTTTCCAGCTCTCTCACATTTCCCGGCCAGTCATACTGATTAAGTTTTTCATAAAGTATATTGGATACAAATTTGATGTTTTTTCCGAACACCTTGTTGTATTTTGAAATAATATAGCTGGTAAGCAGCGGTATGTCGTCTTTTCTTTCCCTGAGGGGAGGTATGTTGAAGCTTATGGCACTTAACCTGTAATAAATATCTTTTCGCATTGTTCCAAGATCTATTGCCTTTAAAGGGTCCTCGTTGATTGCAGCTATAACTTTTACATCCACAGTCTTAATTTCTTTGGAACCAATGCTTCTGAATGTTCCATCCTGCAGTACCCTTAAAAGTTTTGACTGCAGATGGGCAGGCATGGAATTTATTTCATCAAGGAAAATTGTGCCTCCATCTGCCAGCTCCAGCAGGCCCGCGTTGTCAACTGCTCCGGTAAAAGCTCCCTTTGAAGTTCCAAAAAGTATGCTTTCAAGAAGATTATCAGGTATGGCTGCACAGTTTTGAGATATAAAGGGTTTGTTCCTTCGGCTGCTTTCATTGTGTATGGCATGGGCAAAAAGTTCCTTTCCGGTTCCAGTCTCTCCGCAAATTAATGTGGGAAGGCTGCATCCTGCAGCAACTTTTATATAATCTTTCAGCTCGTTCATCCTTCTGTTGCTTGTTATGATGTTTTCCGTAACATAACTTGCATGGTTTTCCTTTGATTCAAGCTTATCCATATTGTGATTTTCAAATGTGGATGCATCAATTTTTGCTCTTCTGCTCTTTTCATACAGCTCTGTGTCAATTTCTATTTCATCTTTTTTCTGCTCATCATATTCCCGCACGGATAAATCTATGGCCCCTACGATTTTGCTGTCTGATTTTATAGGTATGGAAAGAGATGTTATTTTTATGGGTTTTGTGCCGGTTGCTTTTAATGACTGGTTTTCCACATAAAATGGTACGCCGTGTATCATGGACTGATAAGTTGTGCTTGTCTTTTCATCAAGATTTTCATATACGTCAAGAAACTTCTTGCCTACAACCTCATAGTTTTCATCTGCTCCTGAATTGAGCTTGTTGTTGAACTTGGCAGTAAAAAGTATTTCACCTTTTAAGTCAATTATTGTAATTCCATCTATATAACCTTTGTTGTTGAATAAATTTTTCATTAGTTCCATAATTCTGCCTCGGTTATTTAAAATAAAAAAAACGACTGTTATATTATTATAGTTAAAAAAGAGCAATTGTTCAACATAAATTAAAAGGCTCTCAAGTTGAATGTCAGCAGCGGTTTATTAAAAGTCGCTTCCTTTTTTCACCACATCCTTCATCTTGGACATGATTTTTTCATAGCTTCCCTTCCCATGAGGCACAAGACATTTTGTACAATCCTTTATGCCATGGTTTTTTATGTAGTTACCGCCGCATTCTTCCTTGAGCATGTACAACGGGCAATAACAAAAAAGGCAATTAAAATTTTCTTTATCTTCAGTCTTATGACAAGGAAAATATTCACACTGTGAATTTTGATAAAATTTATAATGTTCAGTCATGTTATCTCCTTAAAGTTTTATGTCTGATTATATCATATTTGTTTCACAATATAAACGTTTAATTGATTGCAAAAAAAGCGCGAAGTATTCTTCGCGCCATCATTATTTTTCAGTTGCTATTATAATCCTTATTCTTCCTCCATTAACCTCTGCCTTGTCGTAGTATGCTTTCAAAGTATAGTTGTCTGACTCAAGGATATCTGACAGTGGCAGAACTTTGTACCCACTTCCTGAATAACTCTTTTCATATACAACCACGTTGCTGCTTAGCAAATATGTTCCAGCTGAAGTTTCAATCTGTACACCGTTTATGTCAGTGATTTTTGATGACACCTCAGATAATTTCTTTATGGAAACAACAGTGCCGCCGCTGACTTCAAAAGCTGCAGGGTCCCCTGAAGAAATGATTGTGTATGAACCGTTGCTTTTTGTAAGGGTGAGGATGCTTCCTCCTATGTTGCATTTGTATATGGATGATGTGCTGTTGTCAGCCTCTGTAACTTCTGCATTTGTAACAATGCCGTATTCCAACGCATCTCCCGTAACATTTTGAAGAATAAGATTGTCTATTTCACCGTTTGTATTCTTGCTGTAGTACATAACATCAGAACTGGATATTTTTACATTGTCAAGGCGCTGAGGGAAGATGACTGCATACTGACTTGACAATTCTGAATCAATGGCTCCAACATCCATTATTTTAATGTCGCTTGCAAGCTTTGTGCTTCCAAGCTTTTTATTGTCCCAGTCAAACGTTCCGCTCAATGATGAGCTGCTTAATGTCGTTATTGTCGCAAGTCCGTCAGTAAATTTAACCTTTACAACACTGTTTATTTTGCTTGAATAATCCTTGTATGCTTCGTATTCAAGTACGTCTTGATCTGTTGTAACAATTTTTATGTAATTCACAGAATATGTGTAGCCTGATGAATTCGTCACATCCTTTGTTCCGCTTTCAATCATATAGCCCACAACTTCAGCCTTTGATTCTGTAGGAGACAATACATCGGCAACTTTGCCGTCCTTTCCAAGAAGGAGAGTCACGCTGTCGCCTATGTCAAATGTTCCTTTTGAATACAGTTTGTTGAATGCTGTGACTGTTTCAAGAGAATAATCAATTCCTGAAACTGTTATCTCAGAAGGCTGGTCCTGGTTTGGATATGCGCTTTCATAAACACCTGTGATTTTTTTGTTGTATGCCCAAATTGTATTTAATGAATCTGAGTAATACAATATGTCATTGATGTTGATGTCGCTTACAGTTGCCTTATTTCCGTTTCTTAATAATGTAGCGCCTGATACATCCGTACTGAACTGATTAACCCAGTCGGAACCAAGTACAGTAACAGGTCCTGTCAGAGTGTTTCCTGAAATTACAACAAAATCTATGTTTCCGTTTATCTTAGAAACATTTACGATATCACCGACGCTAATGCTTGAAACAGCATCGGCAACTGTTGTTTTTGAGCCGTCAACATAGACTGTTGTTCCTGAGCCAAGTCCCAAGGCCTCTGTGTATCCACCTTCTGTTGCAACGATTATGTCGTTTTCAAGGGCAGCGTAGGCTGTATAAGTTTCAACCTGCTGGCTTGAAGGCATAAAGCATATTATTTCGTCGTTAATGTTTAAAATTGCATTTCCCTTTTTCCCTACACTGTCCTGATTGAATGTATCAGCCACTTTGAAAGTTCCTTCTGATGTGGATACTTTTCCGGCACCAATTGATGGATCCTCATTTGAAGTTGCAATTAAGATAACATCTTCAAGAAGACTGTATCCTGTTGAATCAATGTAGCTTGTTCCTGATTTTGTATTGCTGTTAAGCATATTATAGACAATTCTCATTGCATCTTGTCTTGTAATTTCAGTTCCTGCTGCTGCTGAAACATTTTTTGTTAATCCGATGTTTGCTGCAACGCTTAACTGTCCGTATGGCCATGAAGAACCAAAATCATCGCTTGTATATCCCATGAGGGTTAAGGCAACCGTAACAGCTTCTTCAAGTGTAACATTTTTGTCCGGCTTAAACGTCGCATCAGGATATCCTTTTATGAGTCCGTTTGAAACAGCCACACTCACATATGGTGCTGCCCAGCTTGAATATTGAACATCCCGAAAAGGCGATGTGGTAGATCGTGATGACACGCTGTTTTTATAGATGGAAGCATTTATCATTATTTTTGCAAATTGAGCCCTTGTGAGCTTGTCACCAAGATGAAGATTACCGTCCGGATAACCGTTCATTATTCCAAGAGACTCCATTACTTCAGCAACTTCTTCACTGGACACTTCCAAAGCATTTGCCGGGGTGAAAGTTGATGCAAGCGTCAGTATTATTAACGCAACTGCCAATACTTTTTTCATTTTATAATTCCTTTCATATTAGTATACAGGGGATTTCTCCCCTGAATGATTGTTTATTTATGAGCTGTTATAACAATTGAATTAATCATGTCTTAAAGCATCTATTGGGTTCATTTTTGCTGCCTTGTTGGCAGGGAAATATCCAAATGTTATGCCTATGGCCACAGAAACAGAAAATGCTACTATTACTGCACCCATGGATGGCTTGACAGTCATCTGAAGAAGTGAACCCACCAGGTACGATGAAGCCAGTCCAAGCGCTATTCCTATTATTCCTCCGGCTGAGCTTGTGGTTGCAGCTTCAACTACAAACTGGCTCATAATATCGCGCCTTTTTGCTCCCAGAGATTTTCTTATGCCTATTTCTCTTGTTCTTTCAGTCACTGAAACAAGCATTATGTTCATGATGCCTATTCCTCCAACCAGAAGTGATATGGCCGCAACCCCAACAAGCACAAGGGTTACTGTTCCCATCATTTCATTTACCTGGTCCAGGGCCTGGGATGCGCTGAATACGCTGTAATAGTCTGAGCTCGAAAAATATTCCCTCATTTGCTTGTTTATTGCTGCCATTGCATCTTCTACTGTTTCTGTTGATGCTGCGCTGAATGAATAGCTGCTCACTCTGCCCATGAATGAAAGTCTTGCTGCTGTGGTGTAAGGAATCATAACCACATCATCGTCGCTTCCTTCCTCAGAATCAGCCTTTTCTTCCAGAACTCCCACAACCGTGAAGGATGAACCGTTAACTTTTATCTGTTCTCCTAAGGGAGAAGCTCCTCCAAACAACTCCTGAACAATGTAGGAGCCGACAACGCACACCTTTTGTCTTTTTTCAACATCCAGGTAAGTAATGAATCTTCCTGAAGATACATCGCTGTTTTTAATATCCGTATAATATTCATTGCTGCCTGTGCATGTGGTTGTAATGTTTTCTGTTTCATATTTGACTGTGGCGCTTTGAATGTTTACTAGAGGAGTGACTGCAGCAAGCACTTCGGTGTTTTCTTCCACAAGTTCCTGCATGTCGTCAGGGTCTATGGTTATGTTACCGCCTCTTCCTCTTATGCTTACGGATATAAGGTTCGTTCCCATGCTCTCAAAACTTGCCGACATGTCTGCAGCCATTCCGCTGATTAAACTCACCAGGATTATTACAGATGCCACACCTATGATGATTCCAAGCATGGTCAGGAATGAACGCATCTTGCTTCCCAGAAGACTTTTTATTGCCATGTTGAAAGATTGCTTAAAGTTCATTTTTCACAACCTCCAATGCAGTATCCTCCGTTATGCTTCCGTCATGAAGCCTGACAATTCGTTTTGCCTGATGGGCAATGGAGTTGTCATGTGTTATAAGAACAATTGTGCTTCCCTCTTCATTTATTTGCTTAAGAAGTTCGAGAACTTCCTGCCCTGTTTTTGAATCCAGCGCACCTGTAGGTTCGTCTGCAAGTATAACCGGAGGATTTCCGGACAATGCTCTTGCTATTGAAACTCTTTGCTGCTGTCCTCCTGACAGCTGCGATGGCATATTGTAAATTCTGTTCAAAAGCCCTACTCGGGCCAATGACTCTTCAACCATTCTCTGCCTGTCATGTTTTTCTATTCCTCTGTATATAAGCGGCAGTTCTACATTTTCGTACACATTCAGTTTTGAAATCAAATTGTACTGCTGAAATATGAATCCCAATGTAAGATTTCGTATTTCAGAAAGCTCATCCTCGTTTAGTTTGCTGACATCCCTGCCATTTAGGATATATTTGCCTGAAGTTGGAATATCAAGGCATCCGACCATATTCATGCATGTTGATTTTCCCGAGCCTGACTGACCTACTATTGCCACAAACTCCTTTTCGTCAATATGCAGACTGATTCCATCAAGGGCCCTGATTTCTGTATCGCCAACCTGGTAAATTTTATATATGTCTATTAAATCAATCATTTATGGCCTCCAATTTAAAAACCTCCGGGCGCTCCGCCTCCGGTTGATGATCTTCCAGTTGGTGCTCCTCCTGTAGGCATTTCTCCTCCTGGCATTCCGCCTTCCATTCCCGGCATCATCTGCTGAGTTGTTGTGGTTGTTGTTTCAGTAGGTACTATTATTGTGTCTCCTTCTTCAAGCCCATTTGTTATTTCCACATAATCAGTGTTGCTTATTCCTATTTCTACCGTTACATATGTATATCCATCAGGAACATTGTCCATGCCAGGCATTTTCTTTGAATTTTCATCCTGTTCTGCTGCCTTAGAACCGTCTTTGTCTTCAACCAGCACTCTGTTTCCTCTATTCAGTGCAGACGCCGGTATCATAAGCACATCTTCCTTTGACTCGATTACTATTTTAGCATCAACGTTCATTCCAATCATCAGGTCCTCTGAATATTCCATGACAACAGTCACGGGATAGTATGCAACACCGTTTGAATTGGTACCTATTTTGCTTATGTTGTCAATGGTTCCTTCAAAAACCTTTCCTTCCAGGGAATCAGCAGTGACTTCAACAGACTGGCCCACTTCAATTTTTCCTATGTCCAGTTCATCAACATCAATATCAAATTTCAAGTTGGACAAATCTGCCACAACAGCCATTACAGTGCTGTTTGAATCTGAATCAAGGGTATCTCCTGCCTTTGATGTTTTTTCTATTACGGTTCCGTCAATAGGTGATGTTATGTTGTAATCTTCAAGCTTGTCATATGTATTCTGAAGTGAAAGCTCTGAATCTGAAAGGGACAATTCGCTTGTCTTCAGTGTTACTTCAGCGCTGTCGCTTTCAAGATTAACTATTACATTTCCTGACCTGACATTGTCTCCTGTTGTGTAATTTACGCTTATAACATCTCCTGATGTTTCTGCCTTAATTGTTTTTTGCTGCCAGTAGTCAAATGTTCCCGAGGAGTTGCAGGCAACATTGTTGATTATGGCAGTTGCCTTATCTTCTGTTGTAATGGAGCCGGGATTTTTAACCTTGATTTTAACGGTTGAAACAGTGGCTCCGGAATCTGTTATTATTTCTCCTGACGAAACATATTGAACGGTTCCTGTTGTTTCATAAAAAGAATTTTCAAGAATGATGTCAGCAGTATCACCAACATTTATATTTGCCGTATCTGCAGAGTTAAAGGGAACTTCAAGGAGCATGTATTCATTGTTAATGATGTCAGCAATTGAAGTTCCGTTCTGTACGGAATCGCCTGCCTTTACATAACACTGGGTGATTACTCCGGATATGG
The DNA here is from genome assembly GCF_029265225.1 of Sedimentibacter sp. Lineage (GTDB taxonomy): Bacteria > Bacillota > Clostridia > Tissierellales > Sedimentibacteraceae > Sedimentibacter. The sequence continues at coordinate 10,815 of NZ_JAJUJR010000007.1, read as the reverse complement.
GAGCTTCAACAGACAGCCCTGCATATTCCTTAAGTGTCTGATTGTGTGAAAGTTGTTGTTTCTCAAGTGAAACTTTTGCTTTTTCAATTGTGTTGTCAATATCCTTTGTGTCAATTACGTAAAGAAGATCTCCTTTTTTAACTTCCTGGCCTTCCTCAAAATCAGACTGCAGAATATCTCCCGTTGCCAGTGATGTTATTTCATACATCTCCATTGCTTCTATTGCACCTGAGCCTTCAATTGAAACAGTCAAATCTCCCTTTGTTACAGTTGCTGTGTTGATTGATTCTGTTTCTTCCTTACTAAAAAGTGCATTGTATCCAAACGAAGCTCCAGCAATTCCTGCAACAACAGCAGAAAGTATTATTATTTTCTTTTTTGTAAGATTTAGTTTTCTGATCTTAGGCAGTTTGAATTTTTTAAAATTAAAATTCTTTTCCTCGTTCATTTATGTCCTCCTTAATTTCACTATATGGAAAATATAGACTCCTTTTGTGTTGGAAATGTGTGCAATGGGTGTTATATAATTGATATTTTTCATAAATTAACTAATTTTGAATTAAGACAGTAAAGCCCACAATAAAAAAAACCTGAATTTTTTATCAGGTTTTTAAATGTTTTTTATTTTAGTATGTTCGCAAGAGTCATTATAAAGCATTTCACTGATTGTTTCTGCAGGCTGAGGAATGCTTATGTAATATCCCTGACCCATGTGGCAGTTGATATTTTTAAAATATTCCAGCTGTTTACTTGTTTCAATTCCTTCTGCAATTACCGTCAGATTCAGATCGCCAGCAAGGGATAAAATAAATTTGACGATTGAAATGTCACGGTTACCATTTGATACAGACCTTACATAACTTTTATCAAGTTTAATTATGTCTATGGGAAGCTGTTTTAAATACGTGATTGATGAATACCCTGTGCCAAAATCATCAAGTGCAATTTTAAGGCCCATGCTCTTTAATCTGTTAAGCCGCTCAATTGCCAGTTCTACATTGGATATGGCTGCTGTTTCCGTGATTTCAACAACCAGCTTCGAATAATCAACGTCAAATTCAGATAAAATGGATTCTATAAACCTGAAGTTCATGCTGCTTATGAGCGTCTTGCTTGATAAATTCAAAGACATAATTATATCTGAGTATCCTTCTTGTTCCCACTTTTGTTTTTGAATAAGAGCGTTTCTGAAAATCCGTTGTTCAAGAACATATATCTGCCCCGTTTCTTCTGCAACCGGAATGAATTCAGAAGGAGGAATGAATCCTTCGGTAGGATGTTTCCATCTTACCAATGCTTCAAGGGATACAATTCTGCCTGTTGAAAGTTCAACCTGCGGCTGGTAATACAGTTCAAATTCCTTGTTGTCCAAAGCTTTCTGCAGCTTGTTGGACATGTTTATATGCCACATTATGTCTTCATGGATATTTTCCTTGTAAAGAAGAACCTTGTTTTTTCCTTCCTTTTTTGCTACATTCATTGCAATGTCAGACTTCTTCAGAAGTCCGCCTCCATCGCACCCGTCATCAGGGTAAATGGCTGCCCCCATGCTCATGGAAATAAAAAACTCGCGTTTGCCGGTCTGCCATGTATTACCTACATCCTCCTGCAACCCGGCTAATTTTTCCACAAGTCTTTCTTCTGTGCCGAAGCTTTTTAATAGAATTCCAAACTCATCTCCTCCAAGTCTGGCAGCCATGTCAGGAGGCGAGATACATGAAGTGAGTCTTCCGGAAATATACTTTAAAAGTTCATCTCCTATAGTATGTCCCATGGTGTCATTGACATATTTGAAATTGTCAATATCAATAAATATCACGGCAAACTTGTCCATGTTGCCGCTGCCAATCAAGCATTCTATTTCATGTGCAAACTTGTCCCTGTTTGGCAGTCCTGTAAGCGAATCATGATATGCCAGATACTTTATGTTTTCTTCATATTTTTTTCTTTCTGTTATATCCATGCCTATGGACACAATCACTTTTTTGCCGCCGTCTGTTTTTATTGCTTTGTTGCTCCAGAGCATATCTAGCTTTTTGCCTGTCTTTTCAGCAAAATTGATTTCATATTCCCTGAGTCCACCGTTTTGTAATATTTCCTGGAAAATATTATTTACCTTCTGTTTGTTATGTGATACTGCAAAAAAATCAAGCCATACCTTTCCTGATAATTCTTCTTCATCATAACCGAAAGTCTTGCTGCAAAATGAATTTGTCTTTAAGATTTTCCCATCCTCATCCCATATGACAATTATTACCGGAGCTTCTTCAATTATGTTTTGAATAAGATCTTTCTGATAACTCAGTTCTTTTTCAAGTACATGCTGTTCCTCGTAGGAAGCTTTAAGGTCCTCATATGCCTTTAAGGCTCTGTCTGTGGCATTTTTGATACGTTTTGTTCTTTCAGCTATGAGAATAAAGAACATTATCATGGTTATCAGAACAAACAGCCATCCCTTATAAATCTGCACGATCTTGTAGACTTCAATATTACTCGCAAAAATATCAAGAAACTTATCTGAAAGAAAAATCCACAGCACACCAAAAATCCCGTACTTTATTACAACATTGAAAGCTTCTTTTTGGGGATTGATTACTTTAATGGAGTCAAGAATATTGCTTGACGTATTATTGCTTTTTAACGTCTTATCAGGAGAATTTCGGTTTTTCAAATTTTTCACATCCATTTTGAATTTTTAGAAATTATAATTGCCGTAACAGGAGTATTTATTATAATTTACCCATTATATAGCGTTTTAAACATCGGTTCAAGGCTTAATATAAGGTGAATGTAATTATATCAGCAAGCATTTCCTCCAAGAGGTTCTTCATGAATTCTGCCTGTATCTCCTGTTGCATACAACATTCTATAACGCTCCGTTCTTGTCAAACATGTTACAGAGTATTCATTATAAAATAGTTGCCTATTTAAGTCAATCAATAAAATGTTTAGTGTATTTTTAAACATAAACATAATTAAAAAAGTTGCTCCGCAACTCCGCTAAGGGGACCTATGTCCCCCTTCGACGTTAAAACTCATACGCGTTTTAGACTCCGCACCCCCCCCTTAAGGTTAAGGACGACCCTTCCTTTGCAATCCTCGTTTTTATGTTATAGGAAAGAGAACTTTCCTATAACATAAAAAAGCAGCGTATCTGTCAGATACGCTACTTTTAATAATATTATCCGTTGCATTGATTTTTTTGGATATTCATCAGATGGCCGCTGAAATTTCCATCAATTATTGTTTTTTCATATTTTGCTGCTTCAATAAGTTTATTAACGTCGATTCCTGTTTCATATCCCATATCATTCAACATGTACGCCAAATCTTCTGTTGCTGTGTTTCCGGAAGCTCCAGGTGCAAACGGGCATCCGCCCAGACCGCCCAATGTCGACTGCACTTTTGTTATTCCAGCTTCAATAGCTGCCAGCGTGTTTGCAATTCCCATGTTTCTTGTGTCATGAATATGAACCTGAAGCTCCATTTCAGGAAACTCTTTTTTGACTGCGGCTACAATTTCTCTCACCTGTCTTGGGTTTGCTACGCCGATTGTATCGCAAAGATTTACTTCCTTAACTCCCATGGCTGCAAGTTTATGGATGAATTCTAACACTGTTTCGGTTGAAAATTTTCCTTCGAAAGGACAGCCGAATGTTGTTGCCACATCCACACACACATGTAAATCCTTGTAAGTTTCCATTATATTTTGAAGCTCAGCTAATGACTCTTCATGTGTTCTGTTGATATTTGCCTTGTTGTGGCTTACGCTTAAGGATACTACATACGAAACTTTCCTAAGACCAAGTTCATATGCAGCTTTTGCTCCGTACAGGTTTGGTACCAGTGCGAAAAAATCAAAATCCGGATATTTTTTCAGAAGTATTTCAGTGATTTCTTTTGAATCCTTAAGCTGAGGTATTGCCTTGGGACTTACGAAAGATGTATGCTGAATATGTTTTACTCCTGAAGCGATTAAATCTTCAATGACCTTAAGCTTCTGTTCAACAGGAATATATTCTTTTAAGTTTTGGAACCCGTCTCTTGGTCCTACTTCAACTATCTGTACTTTATTATTCATAATTTCCACCATTAGAATACGCCCTTTTCAATATATTCTTTTATTACTGCTTCGCTCAGTCCAACAAGTTCTTCATAAACTTCAAAATTGTGCTGACCGAGTGTCGGTGCAGGAGTTCTTATTTCAGCTTTTTTATCGCTGAATTTAATGTGGTCTCCTGTAAGTGTAGTCTTGCCTGCTACAGGATGTTCAACTTCAACAAACATTTCCCTTGCTACTGCAATGTGAGGATCTTTTACAACTCTGTCGATTGTGTTTATTGGTGATGAAGGAATTCCAACTGCCAGAAGCTTTTCAACAATTGTGTCTATGTCAAGGGTTGTTGTCCATGCTTCAACTATTGGTTTCAAATCTGCATGATTTTTAACTCTCAAGGCATTATTTGCAAATCTTTCATCTTCCACAAGTTCCGGCTGTCCCATTTGCTCTGTCAGAAGCTTGAACAGCTTATCATTTCCGCAGGCAATTACCACGTCTCCATCATTTGCCTTGAATGAATCATATGGATATGTTGATTCATATCTGTTTCCAATCTTTTCAGGAATTCTTCCTGTTGTCAAATAAATTTGTGTGATTATTTCAAGTGAAGATACAACTGAGTCAACTAAAGCAACGTCAACCTTTTGTCCTTCTCCTGTTTTTATTTTGTTTACAACAGCTGCAAGCACACCGATTGTGCAGCCTAAACCACCCAATACGTCTCCCATCGCTGTTCCTGTTCTTGTAGGTGCTCCTCCCGGCCAGCCTGTAGTGCTCATCAATCCGCCCATTGCCTGTCCGATGATGTCATATCCTGCTCTCTGGCTGTATGGACCGTAATGACCAAAACCTGAAACACATCCGTACACGATGCCAGGGTTAATTTTCTTTAATTCCTCATATCCAAGACCTAATTTTTCCATTGTTCCAGGACGATAGTTTTCAATAACCACATCCGCCTTTTTAACCATTTCTATGAAGACTGCTTTTCCTTCAGGAGTTTTTAAGTTTAATGTTACTCCAAGTTTGTTTCTGTTCAGGTTCATGTAGTACGCGCTTTCGCCGTTAACAAACGGTCCAAATGCCCTGCTGTCATCGCCCTTTTTAGGTTGTTCTATTTTATAAACTGTAGCTCCCATGTCAGCAAGGAGCATTCCGCAGTAAGGTCCTGCCAATACTCTCGTAAGGTCTAAAACAACTATTCCATCCAATATTCCTTTACTCATAACATCCTCCAATTATTTCATTAATTATATTTTTACTGCCTGTTGCATGGTTTCATTATGTTTTGCAGACAGTTACAGTATCTTTACTCTCATACTTGTTATATAGCAATTAACGTGCCAGTTTTTTTTAATATTATATTTTTTCAGAAAATCCCTAAAAACATTGATATCCTAGCCATCATTATATCTCTGCCAAAGTTTCACGCGTCCTTTTTTGTTTCTTTATGTTGCGCGACGCTATTAATAAAACAATTTGAAACATTAAAATCCACTTATAAAAATCTTAAATTATAAAAAATGCGCTTCAAGGCCGAAGCCATGAAACGCATTATTATTTTATTAAATTAACCGTTGCATTGTCCTTTTTGGATATTTACAAGGTGACCGCTGAAATTGCCTGTTATAATTGTCTTTTCATATTTTGCAGCTTCCACCAGCTTATCAACGTCAACACCAGTTTCATACCCCATGTCATTGAGCATGTATGCCAGGTCTTCTGTTGCAGTGTTTCCTGATGCTCCAGGAGCAAACGGGCATCCGCCCAGACCTCCAAGCGTTGATTGAACTTTAGTGATTCCTGATTCAATTGCTGCCAGAGTGTTTACCATCCCCATATTTCTTGTATCATGAATATGAACCTGGAACTCAATTTCCGGGAATTCCTTTACTGCTGCTGAAACAATTTCTCTTACCTGTCTTGGATTTGCAATTCCTATGGTATCTGCCAGAGACATTTCTCTTACTCCCATGTTTGCAACTCTCTCAAGGAATTTCAATACCACATCAGTAGAGTATTTTCCTTCAAAAGGACAACCAAAAATAGTCGCCACATCTACACATACATTTAAGTCTTTGTAATTATCCATTATCTTTTGCAGTTCAGCAAATGATTCATCATGTGTTCTATTAATATTTGCCTTGTTGTGGCTTACACTTAATGATACTACGTATGACACTTTTCTAAGTCCTGCTTCATAAGCTGATTTTGCGCCAAAAAGGTTCGGTACCAGTGCAAAGAAGTCGAATCCAGGATACTTTTCCAGCAATGCCTTTGTTATTTCTGTAGAATCCTTAAGCTGAGGAATAGCCTTTGGGCTTACAAATGATGTGTGCTGAATATGCTTGATTCCTGCACCTATTAAATCATCAATAACTTTCAGCTTCTGCTCAACGGGTATATAATCTTTTAAATTCTGAAACCCGTCTCTTGGCCCAACTTCAACTATTTGTATTTTATTGTTCATTATTAGCCTCTTTTCAATTAGAATACGCCTTTTTCAATGTATTCTTTAATTATTTCTTCACTTAATCCAACGAAGTTTTCATAAACGTCGAAATTATGTTGTCCCAGTGTTGGGGCAGGAGTTCTTATTTCTGCTTTTTTGTCGCTGAATTTAATGTGGTCTCCTGTCAGTGTAGTCTTGCCTGCCACAGGATGTTCAACTTCAACAAACATTTCTCTTGCTACTGCAATGTGAGGATCTTTAACAACTCTGTCTATTGTGTTTATAGGTGATGAAGGAACTCCTACTGCAAGAAGCTTTTCTACAATATCATCAACATTTTGTTCAACTGTCCATGCTTCAATAATTGGTTTCAAATCAGCATGGTTTTTAACTCTCAATGCATTTGTTGTAAATCTTTCATCTGACAGAAGTTCAGGCTGTTTCATAACTTCTACCAGAAGTTTATACAGTTTGTCATTGCCGCATCCTATGATAACATCGCCGTCTTTTGCCTTGAATGAATCATAAGGATATGCAGATTCATATCTGTTTCCTATTTTTTCAGGAATTCTTCCAGTCGCCAGGTAAATTTGTGTAATTATTTCAAGGGAAGATACAACTGAGTCAACCAAAGCAACATCAACTTTTTGTCCTTCTCCTGTTTTTATTTTGTTTACAACAGCAGCCAGTACGCCTATTGTGCATCCTAAACCGCCCAATACGTCTCCCATTGCAGTTCCGGTTCTTGTAGGTGCTCCCCCCGGCCAGCCTGTAGTGCTCATCAATCCGCCCATTGCCTGACCAATGATGTCATAACCTGCTCTCTGGCTGTATGGTCCGTAATGACCAAAACCTGAAACGCATCCGTACACGATGCCAGGGTTAATTTTCTTTAAATCTTCATATCCAAGACCTAATTTTTCCATTGTTCCCGGACGGTAGTTTTCAATAACCACATCCGCTTTTTTAATCATTTCTATGAAAACTGCTTTTCCTTCAGGTGTTTTCAAATTTAATGTTACGCCCATTTTGTTTCTGTTCAGGTTCATGTAGTACGCGCTTTCACCGTTTACAAACGGTCCGAAGGCCCTGCTGTCATCGCCTTTTTTTGGCTGTTCTATTTTATAAACTGTAGCTCCCATGTCTGCTAAAAGCATTCCGCAGTAAGGTCCTGCCAACACTCTTGTAAGGTCTAGAACTACAACCCCATCCAATAATCCTTTGCTCATTTACTTGCTCCTATTTCAATAAAATATTTTTAATTTGTTTTGATTTTTTTATGCTCTTAATATATAATTACTGCTAATAAAATATTTCTAATTTTTAGAGCAGATAAATTATAGGGTAATTTATCTGCTCTATTTTTTTACTATGCTCCTATTCCGAATAAACCGAATACTACAAGGTACATAAGTATTGGGAATACAATCAGACATATGATTTTTAATCCCAGACCTGCTTTCATCAAGTCAGAAATTTCAAATGCTCCTGTGCTGTAAGCAATAGCATTTGGAGGTGTTGCTGGAGGAAGCATGAACGCGAAGTTAGCTGCAACCATACAAACAAGCATTAACTGCAATGGATCCATTCCTATTGCTGATGCAACGCCTGGAAGTACAGGCAGGAATGATGCAACAACAACGGCATTTGTTGTAACTTCTGTGATCAGCGCTGTTACTATACCAACAACCATGATGATCATTATTGGTGACATTCCGCCAAGTCCGCTTAAAGCTGAAGCTATCCATTGTGCAACGCCTGCATCTGTAATGGCATTACCCATTACCATTGAACCTCCAAGAAGAAGCATTGTTCCCCAAGGTGCATCTGCCAAAGCTTCTTTTCCGCTTAAAACATACTCGCCTTTTTTGTAGTCAACTGGTATTACAACAAGTGCAATTGCTATTGCCATTGCAATAGTTTCATCTGTTGCAAACGGTACAAGACCTTTCCACAATCCGCTTGTTACCCATGCCAATACTGCTACAGCAAATATAACAGCAGTGATTTTTTCTCCCTTGTTCATTGCTCCAAGTGCATGATACTCTTTTCTTATAACGTCAACGTTTATTTCGTCAAGTTTATCAACTTTGTAGAATTTAACCATCCACAGCCAAGCTAAAGGAATCATTACTATAACGAAAGGAAGACCTATCATCATCCATTCAACGAATCCAAGCTGAACTCCTATTGTTTCTGCAATAATACCAGTTCCTGTTGGAGTTGTAGTTGTTCCTATTAATGTACCAAGACCGCCCAGTGTTGCAGCGAAAGGAATTGACAATACCATCGCTTTTTTGAAGCCGCCTGATATTTGTTTATCCATTGTTGCTATAATTGACATGGCAACCGGTAACATCATAGCTGTAGCAGTTGTGTTAGACATCCACATTGATACGAATGCTGTTGCAAGTATAAATCCTAATACTATCATTGCAGGTTTCTTTCCAACCTTCATTACGATACCAAGAGCCATTCTTTTGTGAAGTCCCCATTTAACCATTGAAGTTGCAAGGAATCCAACTCCTAATACCAGGTATACTGTTTGATATGCATAATGTTTAAATAATGATATGTCATTTTGTCCTTTTGCACCTGTGATTCCAAGCAAAGGGAATAACAATATCGGTAACAAAGCTGTTATTGGAATTGATATTGCTTCAGTCATCCAGAATACAATCATCAAAGATGAAACCGCCAATACTCTTTGTCCTACAACAGATAATCCTGCAGGTGTTGGCATAATAACTAATATTGCACAAAGCAGCACACCCACAATAAAGCCAATTTTTCTAACTTTAAATTCTCCCATTTGATCCTCCCAAATTTGTTTATAGATTTATAAATGCGCTTTATAAACTCTGCACATATATTTTGCATTTACCGTGCCAACTTTTTGACGGAAAATGTTATCCATTTATAAATCCTTTAAATTTCAATTTATTTTATATATTAAAAAAATTAAAGTGCTGAAATTTTCCAGTCAACACTTTAATTTTTACTTTCATTTCCAATAGTTTTGTTTCACATCGTTTCACAAAGGTTCTTTTTGTAATCACGTTGTGCAACCTTGAAACATATCATACATTAATATTGTACTGTTTCATTTTTCTCCACAAAGTTGTTCTGCTTATTCCAAGTTCGTCAGCTGCTTTTTGAATTGACAAATCATTGTTTTTAAGTGCACTGGTTATTTTTTCTGCTTCCCATTTGTTTAAATCATTACCTCTGAGAATTGTTTTGTTACTTTGTTCTGCTTCGTCACAACTTTCTGTGTTGTCATACCCCCTGCTTATGAAGTTGCTTGCAAGCTGTTCAAAATCATATACATTGCCGTGATATTTCATGAGCACGCAGATTCTTTCAACAAAATTCTGAAGTTCCCTTATATTTCCATACCATTTATATGACTTGACGTTGTTCATTATGTTGTCAAATGTATTAATATATTCAGTTTTTTCACTTCCAAGATATTTTTCAAAGAAAAACCTTCCCAGAAGCAATATGTCTTTGCCTCTTTCCCTAAGTGGAGGAACAGTAAGGTTGAGAACTCCAATTCTGTAGTATAAATCTTCCCTGAATGATTTTGCCTTCATTTCTTCGATCAAATTCCTGTTTGTGGCTGTAATGACCCTGACATCCACAGGAGTTTTAACAACAGAACCGACTTTTCTTATTTCTTTTTCCTGCAGCACGCGAAGGAGCTGTGCCTGGATTTCTATTGGTATTTCTCCTATTTCATCAAGAAAAATGGTTCCTTTGTGGGCAAGTTCGAACAATCCTATTTTTCCACCCTTGATTGCTCCGGTGAATGCTCCTTCCACATATCCGAACAGTTCAGATTCCAAAAGGTTTGAAGACAATGAGGCGCAGTTTATTGCCACAAAAGGCCCGTCTTTTCTTGAACTTGAATTGTGAATGCTTTGAGCAAATAATTCTTTTCCTGTTCCTGTTTCTCCTTGTATGAGGATTGTTGAATCTGAAGAAGCATAACTTTGAGCAATTGAAATTGCATTTTTAATTTCATATGATTCGCCCTTTATATCGTTGAAGTGATACCTTGCCACCAGACCTTTTTCATGAAGGCTTCTTCTAATTTTATTTTCATTTTCCTGAATTACTTTGATATCCTGGAATGTTGCCACAACACCCTTGACTTTATCATCAACTATTATGGGTATCCTGTTTGTGGAAACAAGCGTGCCATTTATGTCCATGAGCTGGTTCAGCTGTTTTTCCCTGTTGCTTATTGTGTCAAACATGCTTGTGTTGTGAATGATATCATCAATGTTTTTTCCTATGG
>NZ_JAJUJR010000429.1 GCF_029265225.1 Sedimentibacter sp. | reverse complement strand
GGAATTTATACGGATGATTCGGATGTTTCTACAGCAGCTGTCCATGCAGGAATAGTAAAGTATGGTGAAACCAAGACAGTTAGAGTAACGATATTGCCCGGACAGCTGAGCTATGGAGGCAGCTGGAGGAATGGAGTTCGTTCAGAAGAATATATAGAATTTGATGGAAGTTTTAAATTTACGGACGTAAGTCTGCCGCTTTCTGAGCAAGGTTTAACGGAAGGGATAGGCACCACTACACGCGAAGAAGACATTTTTCTTGTGGAATATCAGGGAAAGCATGGTACAGTGATTAACCTCATAGTTACCGGCGATATGGAAGGTGATGTATGGGGTACCGATATTTATACTGATGATTCAGATATTTCAGCAGCAGCTGTACATGCCGGGATTTTAAAAGTTGGCGAGACAAAGACAATCAGCATTACAATACTTCCGGGACAAAGTTCATGCAACGGGTCCTTAAGAAACGGTGTAGAATCAGGTGATTATGGAGAGTGGGACGGAAGCTTCAAATTTAATGGCGTCTCCGTGGCACCAAACCCAGTGGATGATTTAAATGAACAGGAAGATGATATAGCGGATGTTAAAAATAAATATTTTGCTGAAACAAATGACAGCAGTATTTTTGAAGTATCTGAAAACAGCTTTATAATGCTGCAGATAGATAATCCAAACATGAGCGTTAATGGTGAATGGGAGGAAATTGACCCGGGAAGAGGAACTACGCCGATGATAATATCGTCACGTTCCATGGTTCCCATAAGAGCAGTTGTGGAAGCACTTGACGGGACTGTAAGCTGGGAAGGAAGCAGTCAGCAAATCACTTTGACTGCCCAGGGTAACACGGTTGTTATGTGGATTGATAAAAATGAAATTCTGGTAAACGGCAGCAGGTACAATATTGATGTAGCTCCTACCATAGTCAACGGACGCACTTACGTACCATTAAGATTTGCAGCTGAAAACCTGAATACAAAGGTTTATTGGATAAATTCAACCAGAGAGGCTGTTATAATTTATTGATTCATACTAAAAACAATGGGGATGACTATCATCCCCATTGATATTATAAAATTGATTTTAAAGTATTTTTTGCAAACTCTTCGGCTTCCAGAATTGTTTCAACACAATCTATTTTTTTAGGTGTATGCAGCTGCATCACTTTTTCATTTAACCTTCCTATGTCCAGGAAACTTATTTTTTTATTTAAAAACAAGCTGACACAAGCTTCATTTGAAGCATTCAGCACGGCCGGCATTGTTCCGCCTTCTTCAAGGGAGTCAAAGGCAAGCTTCAGGCATTTGAAAACTTCCATGTCAGGTTTTTCAAATGTAAGGCTGCCGATTTCTGATAGGGAAAGGCTCTTGTAGCTGTTATGCAATCGTCTTGGATAAAAGAGGGCAAACTGTATGGGAACTCTCATGTCCGGAAGACCAAGCTGAGCAATGGTTGAATGGTCACAAAATTCAATTCCCGAATGTATTATGCTCTGAGGGTGTACCACAACTTCAATTTGTTCAGGTTCCACGTCAAATAAAAACTTTGCTTCTATTACTTCAAGACCTTTGTTCATTAACGTTGCTGAGTCTATGGTGATTTTTTTGCCCATGGACCAGTTAGGGTGTTTTAGGGCATCTTCAATTTTGACGTTTTTCAAAAATTCAGTGCTTTTTCCTCTGAAAGGTCCTCCTGAAGCAGTCAGGACGATTTTGTTTATTGCTTTTTTATCATTTGCCATAAGGCTTTGGAAAATTGCGCAGTGTTCGCTGTCAACGGGTATTATGGGAGCATTATGCTCTTTTGCCAGGTTCATTATGTAATCTCCGCCTGTAACAAGTGTTTCCTTGTTGGCCAGGGCAATGGTCTTGCCTTTTTTAATTGCTGCAACTGTTGGCTTAAGTCCTATCATTCCTGACACCGCAGTCACTATTATTTCACTCT
>NZ_JAJUJR010000233.1 GCF_029265225.1 Sedimentibacter sp. | reverse complement strand
TATTATACAACCGGGATATATATTTGGATATATTCAATATATAGACATGCTTCAATGATTTTCCTTATTTACCAAGAGACAAACAGACTGTGCAGCTATGCCTTCTCCTCTTCCTTCAAAGCCGAGATGCTCTGTTGTTGTTGCTTTTATGTTTACATTTGAAATGTCAGTCTGCAAATCTTCTGCTATGTTTTTTTTCATTTTTTCAATGTGTACCATCATTTTAGGTCTTTGTGCAATTATGACTGCATCAATATTTCCGATCTTAAAACCGCTTTCATTCATGAGATCAGCAACTGTCCTTAAAAGAACCCTGCTGTCTGCTCCTTTGTATGCATCATCTGTGTCCGGGAAAAGACATCCTATGTCTCCCTTGCCCATTGCCCCTAAAATGCTGTCCATTATTGCATGAATCAAGACATCTGCATCTGAATGTCCTTCCAGACCCTTTTCAAAGGGAATTTCAACTCCGCCCATAATTAGTTTTCTGTTTTCGGTGAGCTGGTGAACATCATAACCAATTCCAATTTTCATTGTCTCTCCTTAATATACGCTCGCCAGAATTTCTGCAATTCTTAAGTCAAGCGGGGTAGTAATCTTTAAGTTTCTTGGAAGCCCTTCTATGGTCTTTACCTTGTATCCGTAATATTCGACTATGGACGCATCATCTGTAAATGCAGCATCTTCCGTAACAGCATTCATGTAGCACTCCTTTATTGTTTCAAAGTCAAATGCCTGTGGAGTCTGCACAGATTTAAGCCTTTGCCTGTCCATGGTTTTCTCAACAAAACCATCTCCGGATACTTCCTTGATTGTGTCAACAACATCAATTACAGGAATGCATGCTTTATGAAGAAATGCATTTTCAACGCAACTGCTTATAAGGTTGTATGATACAAACGGTCTTACTCCGTCATGGATGAGCAATACAGAGCAGTCGCTTCTCACTGCCTTTATTCCTTCAAAGACAGATTCTGTTCTTGTAGAACCTCCCTGCACTATATGCGTTATTTTTTCGTAGTTTTCCGCTATTTCGAATTTCACGAAGTCAATGTCTTCCTTGTTGACAACGAGTATTATTTCATCTATTTCATTGCTTTTCTCAAACTTGTATAATGTTGTGTCAAGTATTGTCTTTCCTGCTATTGTCATGTACTGCTTTGGGAGTTCGCCTCCCATTCTTGTTCCCTTTCCTGCAGCAACAATAATAACAGATATTATTTTTTCTTTAAACATGGTATCCTTTCCTTTAATTAAGAATTAATTCAGACTATTGACAAATCTAATTTTTGACTAATAGTAGGGGCGGATCTTGTATCCGCCCGTGTTATTAACTCAATAATTTGTTATCTCCGGGAGGATAGTAGTCTTCCCCAGAGGTGTTAGTACACGCTTACACGGGATGGCACGAGACCCTCCCCTACATTATTGAAACAGCTATTTTCAGTTAAACAATTTTTTTATGTTCAGGTCGCTCAGTTCAGTTTGAGGAACGCCTAGCTTTCTGCTTGGAATGAAATTTCCGTGGCAGTCAGAGCCTCCTGATATCATAAGGTTGTTCTTTTTGCAGAAATCAATGTAGTATTGAGCTTCACCCTTGTTGTATGGCGAGAAGCATTCAACGCCGTCAATTCCTGCCTCAAGCCAGAACTTAAGCTCATTTTCAGGCATAGTAGTGTTTCTGTAATGATATGACGGATGAGCGAGAAATAATTTTCCGCCGCTTTTCTTTGCTATTTCTATTACTTCATGAGGGCCTTTAAGTTTTGCCTTAAGTCCCGATTCCTTAACTTCCTGCAAATGATTCACAACATCTTTGTGAATTCCTTTATCAATCATATAGTTGGCTGATTTCCAGCCTCCTCTTTTCCTGTCGTATTCATATTTTTCAAAGTCTTCAAGACTTATGCTGTCGTACTTGCCAGCTGCATATGTTTTTATATATTCCTTGTTGGAATTTAATTTGCTTTGATTGCTCCAGTTGATCAAATCTATCAAACCCTTGTTATTTATGTCATAATTGTACAATGTGAGATGGTATTCTCTTCCTTCATATTCTGTTGTAAGTTCAGTACCCGGTATAAAAATAAGGTTGTCTGAAGGAGTAATAATACTCTCCATATTTTTCACGTTATCAATGCAGTCGTGGTCTGTTATTGAAAAAATATTTATGTTGTTGTTTATAAGATGTTCCTTAAGTTCCTCCACATCCCATGTTCCATCGGATGCGCAGGTGTGCATATGCATGTCGACTTTTTTCATTGTTACCTCTTTCTAATATAATGAATCCTCGTTAATCCTGGTGTAGAATTTTTCCTTTACTTCATCGAAATCCTTTGTCTGTGCCATTATCCACATGAGCTTTGTAATGGCTGCTTCAATTGTCATGTCGTAAGCCTGAAGAACATTGAATTGTTTTAAAGCTCTCACTCCAACTTCATAAACTCCCATATCGCTTCCTTCAAACATTACCTGTGTAGCAACAACCACAATTTTACCTTTTTCAGTCAATCCGCCAAGTTTCTCAAGGAAATTTCTCTTGTCAAGAAACGGAAGACCGCCCACGCCATATGATTCAATTACTACACCTTCGTATTTTTCTCCAATATAGTCAAGAACGTCCGGTTCCATGCCGGGCACAAGTTTAAGAAGAAAAATGCTTGGATATATGCTTTTATAAAACTTGACCGTTTCATTTTCATGGTCATGTTCATTTCTTATATATCTGGTTATCCTTGTGTCATCTATTATTGCCGCAACGGGAAAATTAATGCTTTCAAAAGCACTGTAGCTTTTGGATTTTACTTTTCGTGCCCGTGTTCCAATGATTGCTTTTCCGTCAAACACTAGATATACGCCTTTTACATCTTTTTCTGCAGCAAACCTGAAACTGTCAAGCAGGTTTTTCTTTGCATCGGTTATGTCTGCGTTTATAGGCTTTTGAGAGCCTGTGACAACAATTGGTTTGTCCGAATTTTGAATGAGGTATGAAAGAGCTGCTGATGTGTATGACATGGTGTCTGTTCCGTGAGAAATAACAAATCCGTCGTATTTGTCATAATTCTTTTCAATTGATTCAGTCATCAGAACCCAGTATTCAGGCTGGATGTTGGTACTGTCAATATTTAAGAGCTGAATGGTATCTACATTGCAAAACTCCTTGATTTCCGGAACATAGCTTAAAAGCTCCTCCGATGTTATTCCCGGAGCCAGACCTTCATCAGTTTTTTTTGAAGCAATTGTTCCACCTGTGGCAATAAGCAAAATATTCTTTTTCATTTTATCCCCTCATATTTTTATTGCATTCAACATTATTTAATTTTTATTCTCAATTTTTAACTATTAACACTTAATTTTAATTAATATTTATTGCCTCCAGCATATCTTCCGGAAGCGGACAGTTTATGGTAATTTCTTCTCCAGTGAGAGGTTGTCTGAATTTCATCTCATAACAGTGAAGAGCCTGCCTTTTTATGATATTGCTTTCATTGCCGTAAAGAGTGTCTCCCACTATTGGGTGACCCATGTGTTTCAAATGCACCCTAATCTGATGAGTCCTGCCTGTTTCAAGCTTCAGTTTTACAAGTGTCATGTTGTTCATTCTTTTCTCAACTTTGAAGTGAGTTATGCATTCCTTGCCTGACGGGTGAACTACTCTTAATATATCTTCAGGATTAAGTCTTGCAATTGGCTGGTTTATTGTTCCTTCGTCCTCTTCTATTATTCCTTCTGCTACGGCATAATAGTATTTGTCCACTTCATTTGATTTCATCTGATTGGAAAGTTCATTGTGAGCATATGGATTTTTGGCAATTATGACAATTCCGGATGTATTCATGTCAAGCCTGTTCACAAGACGTACTTTTCTTTGTATTCCCTGTTCCTTGAAGTAATAGGCAACACCGTTGGCTATGGTGTTGTCCTGGTGTGATTTTGTAGGATGGACCACAATATAGGGAGGTTTGTTGACAACTAAAAGATCAGAATCTTCATAAACAATGTCTATGGGAATGTTCACTGCGTTGTATTCATCTTCTTCTTCATCAAATTCTATGGTTAAAACGTCTCCATGTGAAATTCTTTTGTTGAGTCTAACAACACTGCCGTTTAAAAAAATCTTATCATTAAGCTCAAGCCGTTTGGACAGACGCCTTGAGAAATTTAAATTTTCGCTCAATATACCCTTTACACTTTTGCCGTTTTCTTGTATTGTATATTTGAGAATATTATTATTGTTCATTAATATGCT
>NZ_JAJUJR010000038.1 GCF_029265225.1 Sedimentibacter sp. | reverse complement strand
CAGCTTCAGAAAACATGGATTATGAGCTTGCTGCAAAGTACAGGGATCAGATAAATGCTCTTGAACTTATTGCAGAAAAACAAAAAATTGTTTCTGCAAATTCAAACATTGATCAGGATGTAATCGGAAGTGCCTTGGGAATCGAAGAAGCGTGCATACAGATTTTCTTTATCAGAAACGGCAAAATCATGGGACGGGAACATTATCTCCTCACAAACATAGAAAATGAATCAAGAGAGGAAATAATCAGTTCGTTTTTAACACAATTTTACACCGGAACGGTATATATTCCTAAAGAAATATATATTGAAGCCGAAATAGAAGATATGGACGTATTTGAAAAACTACTGTCTGAAAAAAGAGGAAACAAGGTATCCATAAAGGTTCCTGCCAAAGGGGACAAGAGCATGCTCATAAAAATGATCAAGAAAAATGCTCTTGAAATTCTTGAAAAAGGAAGCCAGAGAATTAAGAAAAATCTGGACGAAAGCATGCAGGTAATAGGAGAACTTAAAAATTTACTGGAACTTGATGAAATGCCTTTAAGAATTGAGGCATACGACATTTCAAACATTCAAGGTGTTGAATCCGTAGGTTCCATGGTTGTGTTTGAAAGAGGAGTTCCAAGCAAAAGCAACTACAGGCGTTTTAAAATCAAGACAGTGGAAGGCCCCAATGATTACAAAAGTATGGAGGAAGTTCTTGAAAGACGAATAAACCGAGGCCTGGACAACAGCGATGAAGTTAAAGGCTTCAACAAGATGCCGGATTTGATCTTAATTGACGGCGGAAAAGGGCAGACGAAAATAGCTGAGGATGTTATTGCCAACTATGGTCTTAAGATTCCGGTGTGCGGAATGATAAAGGATGACAAGCACACAACCAGGGGCTTGATTTTCAAAAACAGGGAAATTGAATTCAAAAAAACAGACTCTGTATACAGGCTTATATACAGAATCCAGGAGGAAGCCCACAGGTTTGCAATAGAATATCACAGGAATTTAAGGGATAAGACGTTGTTCAGATCTGAACTTGACAACATTGAAAATATAGGCGAAAAGAGAAAACTAAACTTGCTGAAAGAATTCGGCTCGGTTGAAAATATAAAAAACAAAAGCATCGAAGAACTGACTGCTGTATCCGGAATGAACCAAAGGGCAGCAGAATCAGTATATAATTACTTTAAACAACAGAAAATACAATGAAGAATAAGAATTAAAAATTAAATGAAGAAATATGCCAGGCAATTCCGCAAATTTTTTAATTCATTCTTCATGCTTCATTATATAGAGGGATGGTGTTTATGCAGTACGTTAAACTTGAAGATTTAGTAAGCTATATTGGACTGGAGACAGTTTATTATCCGGAAGATGTGCAGTCGAGAATTTATACAGCTGAAATAATCAGGCCGGGCCTGCAGATAGCAGGTTATTTCGACTGGTTTTCTTTTGAGAGAGTCCAGGTAATGGGCAAGTCTGAAATGCTTTATATAAAGACATTGGATGAAGAAATAAAAAAGCAGAGAATTGATAAATTTTTCAGCTTTCCAATACCGGCATTGATTGTTGCCAACGATATGGAAGTTGATGATGTCATTATTCACTATGCAAAAAAATACAAGAGACCTGTCTTGAAATCCAGCGAAAAGACAGACAAACTTGTGAATGTCATGATAAATTTCCTCGAGGAAGAACTTGCAGAGGAAACAATCATACATGGAGTATGTCTTGAGGTGTTTGGTATAGGCGTATTGATAAAAGGGAAAAGCGGAATAGGAAAAAGCGAAACATCTCTTGAGCTCATAAACAGAGGCCACAGGCTTGTTGCAGACGATGCTGTAATAGTGAAAAAAGTTGACAGCGGACTTAAGGCCACATGTCCTGAACTAACCCAGCACCTGATGGAAATAAGAGGCATTGGAATCCTAGACATCAAGCATTTGTTCGGCGTCGGGTCAATCAGGCTTGAACAGTTCATTGAAATGGTAATTGAACTGGAAGAATGGGATGAAAACAAGGAATACGACCGTATAGGAGCAGACGAGGACTTCACTGAAATCCTTGGAGTTAAAGTGCCAACAGTGGTTGTGCCTGTAAAGCCCGGAAGAAATATTTCTGCAATAGTGGAAATAGCAGCAAAAAATTACAGACAAAAGCTTCTTGGTTACAATCCTCTTGAAACTTACAACAAAAAATTCCGCAATCTTGCACGTAAGTAGATGAATACTGCAAAATTGCATAAATTGTGCATAGGCAGAATTTCAATAAAAAATTGTTTCTGACATTATTTTATGATGCAATTTTACATAATTAACTTGCATAATAAATAAGTTTTTTGTTTATTAAAAGTTTTGTAAAACAAACGTGAAAACGATAAAAGCCTAATTTAATAAAAATAAACAGCGTGTTCTTGCTTATAATATTAGCCACTCTTTCAATATTAGCAAATATTGAAATATTTATGGTTGCAAATAAATTACCTTTAATATATAATCATTGTGGTATTGATTTTTATAAACAATATTTGAGGTTACATTATATTATTATTTATTATATAGGAGGATATATTAATGTCAAAAGTTATGAAAACTATGGACGGAAATACAGCTGCTGCGTATGTCTCATATGCGTTTACTGACGTAGCTGCAATATTCCCAATAACACCTTCTTCACCAATGGCTGAACTTGCAGATGAATGGGCAGCTCATGGTCAGAAAAACATCTTCGGACAAACTGTCAAAGTTGTTGAAATGCAGTCAGAAGGTGGAGCTGCAGGTGCTGTACACGGTTCATTGCAGGCAGGTGCTTTAACAACTACATATACTGCATCACAAGGTTTGTTGTTAATGATACCAAACATGTACAAAATAGCAGGTGAATTATTACCGGCAGTTTTCCATGTTAGTGCAAGAGCTCTTGCAGGACATGCTCTATCAATATTCGGAGATCATTCAGACGTAATGGCAGCAAGACAAACAGGATTTGCTCTTTTAGCTTCCAGCAGCGTTCAGGAAGCAATGGACTTAGGAGGAGTTGCTCACTTGGCTACTCTTAAAACAAGAGTTCCATTTGTACATTTCTTTGATGGTTTCAGAACTTCTCATGAAGTACAAAAAATTGAAACAATTGATTATGCTGACTTAGCTAAATTAGTTGATATGGATGCTGTAAATGAATTCAGAGCCAGAGCTTTAAATCCGGAACACCCAGTAACAAGAGGAACTGCTCAGAATCCAGATATATTCTTCCAGGCAAGAGAAGCATCAAACAAATTCTATGATGAAGTTCCGGCAGTTGTTGCTGACTACATGACAGAAATTGAAAAAATAACAGGAAGAGAATACAAACCATTCAACTACTATGGAGCACCAGATGCTGAAAACATCATAGTTGCTATGGGTTCAGTAACAGAAACTGCAAAAGAAGTTATAGATAACTTAACTGCAAAGGGAGAAAAAGTTGGTATAGTTATAGTTCACCTGTACAGACCATTCTCATCAAAATATTTCTTCGATGTAATGCCTAAGACTGTTAAAAAAATAGCAGTACTTGACAGATGCAAAGAGCCAGGTTCAATTGGAGAACCATTGTACTTAGACGTTAAATCATTGTTCTATGCACAGGAAAAACAGCCATTGATCGTTGGCGGAAGATACGGATTAGGTTCAAAAGACACTACTCCTGCTCAGATATTTGCTGTTTATAACAATTTGAAAGAAGATGCGCCTAAGACTGACTTCACAATCGGTATCGTTGATGACGTTACTTTCAAATCATTGGAAACTCCTGAAATAGTTAATACTTCAGCACCTGGAACAATCAGATGTAAATTCTGGGGTCTTGGTTCAGACGGAACAGTTGGAGCTAACAAAGACGCTATAAAAATTATCGGTGACCATACAAACATGTATGCTCAGGGATATTTCTCATATGACTCTAAAAAATCAGGCGGTGTTACTGTATCTCACTTAAGATTCGGTAAATCACCAATCAGATCAACATACTTAATTGATGAAGCTGACTTTGTTTCATTGTCACAGCAATCATATGTTGATAAATATGATGTATTGACAGGACTTAAAAAAGGCGGCACATTCTTATTGAATACTCTTTGGTCAAAAGAAGAATTAGAAGCTAACCTGCCTGCAAAATACAAAAGATACCTTGCTAAAAAAGAAATCAACTTCTACACAATCAATGCAACTGATATCGCTCAAGAACTAGGACTTGGAAACAGAACAAACATGATTATTCAGTCTGCATTCTTCAAACTGGCTGATGTTATTCCTGTTGATGAAGCAGTTGGATACTTAAATGCAGCTATTGTTAAATCATATGGTAAAAAAGGTGAAGCAATAGTTAACATGAACAAAGAAGCAGTTCAAAAAGGTATCACTGAATTAGTAAAAGTAGAAATACCTGCTGAATGGAAAGATGCAAAAGATTCAAGCGCAAACAGCGGACTTGCTGTACCATACACAGAAGAAGAAAAACCAGATTTCATAAAAAATGTTGCTGATGTTATGAACAGACAAGAAGGTGACAGCCTTCCAGTAAGCACATTTGCAGGAATCGAAGACGGTACATTCCCAATGGGAACTTCAGCATACGAAAAAAGAGGTATTGCTGTAACTGTTCCTAAATGGCTGCCTGAAAACTGTATTCAGTGTAATCAATGTTCATTTGTATGTCCTCATGCAGTAATTAGACCTACATTGCTTGATTCAGCTGAAAAAGCAGCAGCTCCTGAAACTTTTGAAACTATAAAAGCATCTGGAAAAGGACTTGAAGGTCTTGAATACAGACTTGTTATAAGCCCATTGGATTGTACAGGATGCGGAAACTGTGCAGACATCTGCCCAGCTAAGACAAAAGCTCTTGTTATGACTCCTATCGCTGAAGAAGTTGAAGCAGGAATACCAAACTGGAAATATGCAATTGACAATGTAACTATAAAAGATGGCTTGATGGATAAAGTTTCTGTAAAAGGAAGCCAGTTCTGCAAACCATACTTCGAGTTCTCAGGCGCTTGCGCAGGCTGCGGAGAAACAGCTTATGTTAAGACTATTACTCAGTTGTACGGCGACAGAATGATGATAGCTAATGCTACTGGATGTTCATCAATTTGGGGAGCATCTGCACCAGCAACACCATACACTACAGACAAAAACGGAAGAGGTCCATCATGGGCTAACTCATTGTTCGAAGACAATGCTGAATTTGGTTTAGGTATGGCAACAGCTGTAAGACAAATGAGAGAATCAATCCAGATGTCAATGGAAGCATTGCTTGAAAAAGACGTTCCAGCTGAAGTAAAAGCAGCATGCCAGGAATGGATAGCTGGAAAAGACAACGCTGAAGAATCAAAAGCAGCATCTGCTAAAGTTCTTGCAGTATTAGAAGGATTCAAAGGCTGCAGCGAATGTGAAGCAGCAGCTAAAAACATTATAGACAAGAAAGACTTCCTGGTTAAGAAATCACAATGGATCATAGGCGGAGACGGCTGGGCATATGACATAGGATACGGCGGATTAGACCACGTATTGGCATCAGGCGAAGACGTAAATGTTCTTGTTCTTGACACAGAAGTTTACTCAAATACAGGCGGACAGTCTTCTAAATCTACTCCTACTGCTTCAGTTGCTAAATTTGCAGCTTCAGGTAAGAGAGTTAAGAAGAAAGACTTAGGTATGATCGCTTCAACTTACGGCTATGTATATGTAGCTCAGGTTGCTATAGGATCAGACAAGAACCAATTCCTTAAAGCTTTGAAAGAAGCAGAAAGCTATAACGGACCATCATTGATCATAGCTTATGCTCCATGTATCAACCACGGAATCAAAGCCGGAATGGGCAAGACTGTTGAAAGAGAAAAGAAAGCTGTTGATGCAGGATACTGGCATTTATACAGATTCAACCCACTTCTCAAGGAAGAAGGCAAGAACCCATTCATACTGGATTCTAAAGAGCCTAAGACTTCATTCAGAGAATTCCTTGAAGGCGAAGTAAGATATGTATCATTGAAGGGTTCATTCCCAGAAATAGCTGAAGAATTATTTGCCAAAGCAGAAAAAGATGCTAAGGAAAGATATGAAGGCTATGTAAGAATGGCTGAAATGAAATATTAATAAAAAAATGGAACGGTTCTTTTAGAACCGTTCTTTTTTTGCTTATTTAATAAGCATAAGGTTCTGAAATGTACTGCCCCAACCTTTTTAGTTGTAAAATTATTATATTTATAGTAAAATAAGGTATACAAAATACAAGGGGGCAACAGGTATGGTGAAACGTTTATTCACTATGCTCTGATTGCAAGGAGGAGAATATGTTTAAAAAAACAATTTCGTTGATGTTATCATTAGTTATGCTCTTGTCAGTACTGACAGGATGCAGCACAAATGAACTGGGTTATCTCAGTTTGTCGAGAGAACTGGCGGCTGTGACGCAGTTTTCATTTGAAAATACAACAAACATTGAAGTTACTGAAGATGTGGCAGGAGAAGACTACAATGCAGCCATTAATTTAAAGGGCAAGGCAAACGTTGAAGACTTAAACTCAATTTACATGGATTTAGATGTAACATTCAGCATCAATGGTCTGGAGACAACAGATCCAATCAAATTCATAATTGCAGACAATAACGTATATGTTTCAAAAAATATGGTTTTGCAGTTAATAACATTTGATCAAATGTTAAATGGCGAAGCAACAGAAAGTGTAGATGTTATAAACGATTTCTACAACAACGGCCTTAAGGATGTGGAGTACTTACTGCTTAGTGATTTAGGCGAAATGGGCAGTATTGAATATGAAACAGATTACAAGGAAATGCAGGATAACGCCATTGACTATATTACATCAGCATTTAAGGGTTTTGATTCAAAACTCATAACAAAAATAAACGGAGGTTACTCCATTGAGCTTACTTCTCAGAGCGCTTTGGAATTCGTGGAAAATCTCATTACATACGTAAGCGAACACAGAGAACATGTATTTGATGAAACTGTAAAGTATCTTGAAAACCTGTACAGCAATACAGAATTTGAAGGAATGACTGCTGAGGACAAGGAAGCAATGATGGCTGAATTAGAGGCAAGCAGACAGGACTTTTATGATTTCCTTGATGAAGCAGTTATGATACTTGAAACTGACGAACTGGCTTCTATTGAAGAACTTGTGCGCGGAAGCAAAATTCAGCAGGATATCGTCAAGACTGGAAACTCATACAAGGAAAATTCATCTGCAGAAATTGTCTATGAAGGAATATCCATGGGGAAACTTTCATCTGAAACTATAGTAACACCTGAAAATGTAGAAAAAAATTCTGTTACAGGAAATGTTATGACTATCGAAGAAGCAGAAAGCTTGTATGATAAAACAGAAAACAAAATAAATCCGGCTCAGACAATGCAGCTCATGTGGTATGCAGACGGTTATGATCTTGATGTTGATATAACGAGAAAAAGCGGAAAGACAGACTGGAATACACAGCCATACACAATAATTGAAAACAGGGTATATCTACCATTGAGATACATAGGAGAAACATTCGGAGAAGAAGTAAACTGGGACAATGATGCAAGAAAAGCATATGTAATCAGAGGCAATGAAAAAATCGATATGACAGGGGTAATTGTTGACTCAAGAACAATGGTCAAGGTGAGAGATTTTGAAAAGCTCGGATACAAAATAACATATACTCTTGACGGTGATATATCAACTGCAGTGATTGAAAAATAAATTTGTTGGATAAAATTATAAGGACGGCTTGCGCCGTCCTTTAGTTTAATTTTCTTCATTTACAGTCTTGTTTTTCCATGCTATTTTTGATTCGCTTTTCAAGCCTTCAAAATACATCTTTGTTTCAGAAGCAATAACTCCCCTGAGTCCAATGAGGGCTATGAGGTTTGGTATTGCCATGAGTCCATTCACAATGTCCGCAAGAATCCATATCATATCAAGCTTAAGGAAAGAACCTGCACCGACCAGAACAATGAAAATCCATCTGTACAATTTGATTGCCTTAACGCCGAACAGGTATTCAGTGCATCTTTCGCCGTAGTAGTTCCAGCCAAGAATTGTTGTGAAGGCAAAGAATATTAAACCAACCGTCACTATATAAGGTCCGATGACAGGAAGACCCTGGTTGAAGGCTTCATTGGTCATGCTGGCACCTACAAGATTTCCGCTCCATACGCCTGTCATTATTAGCATCAGACCGGTCATTGTACAAATTACTATTGTGTCAAAGAATGTACCTGTCATGGAAATGAGTCCTTGTTTTACGCATGAATTTGTTTTGGCAGCAGCAGTAGCTATAGGAGCACTTCCAAGACCGGATTCATTTGAAAAAACTCCTCTTGCTACACCGTTTCTCATGGCAAACATGACGCTTGCACCTAAAAATCCTCCGGTAGCGGCAGTTGTCGTAAATGCACTTTTTATAACCAGCAAAAATGTCTGCGGAATAAGCTGGATGTTTGTCATCATTATGAACAATGCTCCAAGAACATAAAACACAGCCATGAATGGAACTATGATTTCTGAAATTTTTGCAATGCTTTTGATTCCTCCCAGAGTTACGAGAGCCACTATGGCAGTTATCACTGCTGAAGTCGCAACCACTGGAATGTTGAATGTTATGTTTACTGCATCTGTAATTGCATTTATCTGAGGAAATGTTCCTATACCGAAGAAAGCAACTCCTATGCCAAAGGCAGCAAACATTTTTGCAAGAACTTTATTTCCAAGTCCTCTTTCAATGTAGTACATTGGCCCCCCAGACATTTGACCGTTTTCATCAACAACCCTGTATTTTACGGAAAGCAGGCATTCTCCGTACTTGGTAGCCATACCAAAGAAAGCAGCCATCCACATCCAGAACAAAGCGCCAGGTCCTCCGGCCTTTATAGCAGTAGCAACCCCAACAATGTTTCCTGTCCCGATTGTAGCAGCCAATGCTGTACAAAGGGCGCCGAAGCTTGATACATCACCTTCTGCATTGCTTTCAGTGTCTTTTGAAAAAACCAGTTTCAAGGCCATGGGAAGCTTGAAAACCTGAATAAGTCCCAGTTTGAATGTAAGGTAGATTCCTGTGCCAACCAGCAGTATCAGCAGCGGTGGTCCCCATATGAAAGAATCGGCCTTTTCTAAAAATAGTGTTACGTTTTGCATTTTTTTACCTCCCTAAATTTTGTAGTGCGTTTAAGGAAGCCTCTTAAAAGACAAAAAGCCAGATCAATAAAGACCCGGCCCCAAAAAAATTACAGCATAATGCTCTGTCCTTTTACCTGAGAGATTGACCGGTGTAACCGGCTTGCTCCTTCGGTGCTCATTTTGAGGCTCTCCAGAGTTTCGTCCGATAATGGTCCTTTTGCCTGAAAGTGTAACTCCTTCGGCGGATCACATGATCTCTCTCCCACTATCTTCATCCGAAATATTCAATTTTATCACTGGGCATGATTATAGCATGTACAAGGAAAAAACAAAAGGGAAAAATTAAAATATGACATATCATAATTATGAAAACGGTTATCAATGTATTTTCGTCATACTTATTTGCCTTATAACAAAACACTTACTATTTTATAATAATATGCTATAATAGTACGAACATAAATTTATTAAGAGGTAAATTGATGAAATACATCTATCAGATAGTCATAATATTCATAATTACGTTTATAGGTGAAGTTTTATATAAATTTATACCGCTGCCCATACCGGCAAGCATTTATGGACTTGTTATAATGCTTGTATGTCTGAAAACAAAAATAATAAAGCTTGACCAGGTTAAGGGAGCTGGAGTTTTTCTCCTGGAAACCATGCCTATAATGTTCATTCCTGCTGCAGTTGGACTTATCACTGTCTGGAAGGATGTTACAAATATTATATTGCCTATAATAATTATTGTTGCCTTTTCCACAGTGCTTGTAATGGCAGCAACAGGAAGGACAACACAGTTTATACTGCGCAGGAACAGGGGTGAGAAACAATGAAAGAGGTAATAGGAAATTCAGTATATTTTGGTGTGGCTCTCTGCCTTTTATCATACATTGCCGGCATATGGATTAAAAAGAAGTTGAAGTGGGCCATATTAAATCCGCTTCTGGTGTCCATAGTAATTGTAATTGCCGTGCTCTTAATATTCAACATCGATTATGAGAGCTTCAACAGCGGGGGAAAGTACGTTAGTTATTTCCTGACTCCTGCAACGGTTTGTCTGGCAATACCGCTGTATCAGCAGCTTGAACTGCTGAACAAAAACTTCAAGGCCATAATGGCAGGAATTTTAGCAGGAGTTTTTACTAGTCTTTTCACTATATTGATAATGTCACTAATGTTCAAACTGAACCATGAACAATATGTTACCATTCTGCCGAAATCAATAACAACAGCAATTGGTATTGCAGTGTCGGCAGAGCTTGGCGGAATAAAGACAATAACCGTGGCAGCAATTGTTATGACGGGAATACTGGGAAATGTTATAGGAGAGAGTGTGTGCAGGTTGTTTAAAATAACAGACCCAATAGCAGTGGGATTATCTTTTGGTACATCTTCACATGCCATCGGTACTTCAAGGGCTTTGGAACTTGGAGAAATTCAGGGAGCAATGAGTAGTTTGTCAATTGCCATATCAGGACTCCTGACAGTTGTTCTGGCACCGATCTTTGCAAGCTTTTTATAAAAACATAAACTTCTTATTAAATAAATTGTAGGGGCGGACCTTGTGTCCGCCCGATTTGTTGTTTCAATAACATCATATATTCGGGAGAACACGAGGTTCTCCCCTACAACCCGTGATTTCAAATTCATGGTAAGATATCAATTCATCGATGCGTAGGGGCGGACCTTGTGTCCGCCCGTTTTGTTGTTTCAATAATTTTGTTATATTCGGGAGGGCACGAGACCCTCCCCTACATTGAGGGCTGTAGGCCTCTCTTTTTTTATTAACTGATAAACATTGATGAAAATATGAAAAGGATTATGAGCATCACTGCATTAATCAATGTGAATACACCTAAATATTTAAGCGGTTTCGCATTTTCCGTCTGTACATAAAGCTTGTACGAAATGAGACTTGCCAGGGATGCCACCAGTGTCCCCAGGCCTCCTATGTTTGTTCCAACAATCAAAGATTTGAAGTCAGACGTAAAGTTTGAAAGAAGGACTGCTGTCGGAACATTGCTCAATATTTGGCTGAGCATTACTGAAAAAAACATCTCACGCCCTTGAATGAGCATGGAAAGATAGCTTTTAACCGGCTGAATGTTTCCTATATTTCCTGTAAACACAAAGAAGAATACAAATGTTGCAAGCAGACTGTAATCAACCTTTCTGAAAAGATTTCTGTCAATTGCAAGAACTGCTGCAATGACTATAAATAAAACAACTCTGTAATCCAAAAATCTGAACACTGCTGCCAGGCTGAGCACAAACAGCAGAAGAAAACCGTAAAGATTTTTTTTGCTGCTTATAGTTTCCTTGACACTAAATTCAACATTTATCATTTCACGTTTACCGAAAACCGAAAAAACAAGTATGAGAACAAGTCCTGCCAGGGTTACAGGGAGTGTAATCCTGAAGAAATCCAATGCCTTCATGTCATAAAAGGAATAAAGATAAAGATTTTGAGGATTACCCACAGGCGTCAGCATGCTTCCTAAGTTTGCAGCAACGGTCTGCATGGCAGTAACCGTTATGAGATGTTCCGTCTG
>NZ_JAJUJR010000241.1 GCF_029265225.1 Sedimentibacter sp. | reverse complement strand
GTAAGACTGCGGTATATATGCAAAAAACGGCGGTAACCCGCCGTTTGCTTATTTTTTTGAATTAGGTGCTGCAAAGCTTGGATGCTGTGCATTTTGGGCGCTGAAAGAATTGCTTCCCGGAGTTGACAAATCAAAGTATAACTTTGAATCTGCTGTGACTCCCCAGCTTTTGTTTGAGCCTGTTTCCTGAATTTTGTTGAACGCTTCCCTAAACATTGTATTGTGTGCTTCTTCTCGGTTCAGCAAAAAGTCTATTGTTTCTCTTACACCTTTGTCGTTGATTTGTCTGTACAAGTATTCATACACAACCTTTGCTCTTTGTTCGGCAGCAATGTTTGACAGAAGGTCTGCAGCCAGGTCTCCTGTTCCTTCAATATAAGCAGCTGTCCACAAATATCCAGAAGCATTTGAAAGCATTGGAGTAAGTCCTGTGGAAACATGAGCCTGAATGTTTCCTATGGTGGCATTTTGAGCATCCAGCTCATGGCCGTTCAATAAGTTAACTGTTGTTGCAACCATTTCCAGATGACTTAATTCTTCGGCAGCAATGTCAAGAAACAAATCCTTTATTTCCTTGTCCTTGATGCGCAGACTTTGGGACATGTACTGCAGTGCAGCCTTAAGCTCTCCGTGTGGTCCTCCAAGTTGTTCCTGCATCATGGCTGCATAATTCGGGTTAATATTATCCACTTTAACTTCAAAAAGTAATTTCTTATCGTGTTTAAACATATATTTCTCCTTAAAAGATTTTGTATTATCTTTTCCTTTAAGCGAGAAAATATGAATATTATTTTCTTAAATCAAGGTTTATTCTTCCATCTTTTACTTCAACAATTCTGTCTGTTTTTTCAGCAATTCTCTGGTCATGGGTTATTATGACAAATGTTGTCTTGTATTTTTGGTTTATGCTTCTCAAAATTGAATACACAGTTTCAGTTGTTTCAGAATCAAGGTTTCCAGTAGGCTCGTCTGCAAGAATTATTTTGGGTTTGTTAATAAGTGCCCTTGCAATGGCAGTTCTTTGCTGCTGCCCTCCTGACATGTCAGTGGCAAGGTTGTTTTTAACTTTTGTAAGGCCCACCAAATCAAGAAGCTCATCTGCCCATAAATCTACTTCCTTAGGAACATTGAAATTTTTTATTTTATACGGCATCAGTACATTTTCTTTTGCAGTGAACTCGGGAAGAAGATAATGAAACTGAAATATGAAGCCCATTGTCTCATTCCTGAGTCTTGCAAGAGAATCCTTGTCCAGTGTATCTGTCCTGAATCCGTCTATGTAAACTTCTCCGCTTGTGGGTTTGTCCAGGGTTCCAATAATGTTCAGCATGGTACTTTTGCCGCTTCCTGATTCTCCTATGATGGAATTGAAGCTGTGTTCAGCAAAACTTAAATTTATGTCGAACAAAACCTGGGTCTTTATTTTGTCTCCGTAAATTTTATTTATATTTTTAAGTTCAATAATATCAGCCATTTTTAATCACCTCTATTGGGTTCAGTCTTGAAGACAGTCTTGCGGGAATAAGAGATGCTGCAACTGCTGAAGATACGGCAAACATTCCAGAAAGAGCAATGAATCCTATGTTTATGTAAATTGGAACAATTGGTGTGCCGTCAGGATTCACAGCAAAATTTGTGAAGAACCATAATAGTACAAAACCAAGTATTATTCCAAACAATGCTCCCACAACGCCCAGCATGAAGCCCTGGAAAACAAATATTAAGCTTGCATCCCTGTCCTTTATTCCCATTGCCTTAAGTATTCCTATCTGCCTTGACCTCTGGACTACAGAAATGGCAAGTACGCTGAAAATTCCGAGAAGCACTGCAACCAGCACAAAGACCTGAATCATGTAGCTTGATACGCTTTGACCGTTCAAACCGCTTAAAAGAGACTGATTTTGATCCTTCCAGTTTTCAACTTCTACATTATTTACTGACAGATTGTACGCTAAATCATTTGCAGTTTTGTCAGCAGCAAATACTTCTTTTACCTGCATTTCAATTTTAGTGACGCTGCTGTCAAGTGACAGCATGTCCTGTGCTGTTTCAATGGTTGTGACAACCCATGATTCATT
Organism: Sedimentibacter sp.; assembly: GCF_029265225.1. Lineage (GTDB taxonomy): Bacteria > Bacillota > Clostridia > Tissierellales > Sedimentibacteraceae > Sedimentibacter. The sequence continues at coordinate 2,069 of NZ_JAJUJR010000241.1, read as the reverse complement.
CAGGGATGAAACTTCCAGGTCAAAGAAGCCTGTTATTTCCAGTCTTGTTACATTGCCTGAAGGTAAAATCAGAGTTATTTCATCATTGACTTTTGTGCCTGTTTTCAGTGCAAGGTCCCTTCCTATTATTGCTTCATCTTTTTTTATGGGCAATCTTCCTTCATAAAGACCATCTCTGAAATTGTAAATTTTGTCAGCATCTTCAACAATAAATCCTCTTATAAGAACAGGAGCAGTGTCATTGTCATAGTCGATGGTGGCTGAGCCCTCAGCAGCAGCCGATATGTTGATTATGTTGCTGTCTGAAATCCCAACCTCATACTTTGCTCTCTCCCAGTCCTTGATTGATGTTTTGCCATTTGCAGGAACTATGGTGATGTGTGATGAACTTCCTATAGTTGTATCTATGAGACTTGCCTGAAGCCCCTGTATAAGCGAACCAATAAAAAGCTGCACAGCAACTCCCACGGATATTCCAAGTATAATCAGCAATGTTTGTCCCTTGCCTGACTTTAAAAACCTCAGGGCTATGGTAAAAGATAATCTCACTTTTCTTCACCTGCCCTTAAATTAACTATATCCTCATATGAATTAAGGTAAATGTCTCCACCTATTTTTGCAACCGAAATAGAATTGCTTCTGAAAGCATTGCCTCCGACCATGACAGTCACTTTTCCTCCTGTCATTTCCTTTATTCGATTTATCATTCTCTGAGCCTCAAACAAAAGATAATAATCTGTCACGCTTATGGCTGCATATTTTGGACTGTTGCTTGCAATTGCATAATACACCTGCTCCCTTGGAGTGTTTGTTCCCACAAATATTGCTTCATATCCGTTCAGTGAAAAAAAATCTGCAACCATTCTCAGTCCCACCTCATGATATTCCCTTTCAGGACATGCAAGAACAACCTTAATTCCAAGAGGCTTTACATGTTTTTTTAGTTCTATTACAAAAGGGTATACGGATTCTACCACAGTCTTGATGATGGAAGTTTTTACGTGTTCAATCCATATGGAGTCTTCCCTTCCAATGCTTGTGTCAATGGAATAAAGTGCAGGACGAAGAATTTCCTCATAAAGTACCGGAATTGTAATCTCATTATTCTTCAATGCTTCAAGTGCAAGCAAGACGCATGCGTCCTTGTCCAATTCATTGAAATGATTCATGAAACTTAACTTAAACTCATCCATACAGATCTCCTTAATTCTTAAGTTTCACAGAATCACCGTCAATCAATTCTTCAGGCGGGTTTAAAATAACTTCTTCGCCTTCGGAAATTCCTGATACTTCTGTGAGATAACCATCAGACAATCCTGTCACCACGTATTTTTTTTCTACAGTATTATTTTTTAAAACAAACAGGTACGTCTTGCCGTCAGCATCTCTTTTAAGAGACTCATTTCTAAGCAAAAGGGAATTTTCATTGATATCGATTATTATATTTGCTTTTCCTTCATATCCTGACTTCATGAAATTGTCGCTGTTTGTAATTTTGATTGCTATTTCCACTTTTGGGGTCTTGCTGCCGCTTTCCTGGTCAATCTCAGCCGACTTTCCCACATTGATAACTTCTCCTTCATATATGCTGCTCATTCCGTTTAAATACACCATTGATTTTTGACCTTCTCTTATTAATACAGCATCTTCCTGAGGTGCCTTTGCTGTAAATTCGTAGGAATTTGTGTCATAAATGATGATTTTGCTGCCTGCCGAAGCTTTTCGGCCTTCATTCAATGGAAATTCAGTTACAACACCGCTCACAGAGGCGTAAATTTTATTATTTTCAATTTTATTGTTTATGCTTTCAATGTCAAGCTTCAGGGTATTTATGTCTCTCCCTGTGTTTACAGTGTCAATTTGGACAGACTCAACATAGTCATTGTAATTAGCCTCAGCATCACTGTAATCAAGCTTTGCAATATTAAGTTTGCTTTCTAAGTCCTTTGCTGCAGAAGCATATTTGTCATATTCCAATTTGCTTATGGCGTTTTCCTCAAACAATAGATTAGCTTTCTTAAGGTCTTCATAGGATGTTTCAAGATCAGATTTTACTTTGTTGTACTCTT
>NZ_JAJUJR010000353.1 GCF_029265225.1 Sedimentibacter sp. | reverse complement strand
CACCTAACTTGTGAGCCAAAATACGAATCAAACTGCATATACCATAAACATTAAAATAATGAAATCCCGAGCTTTTGCTTGGGATTTTTTTTAACTCAGTAATCGTAAGGGCGGATCTTGTGTCCGCCCGTGGTTGTTTTTGTTTGAAATTCATTATTTTAAGAGTATATCTTTTGCAGTTTCAAGGCACTGCGCACCCTTTGACTTATCTCCCGTGCACTGAAGAAGGAAGTTGTTCCCGCCTCCCTTTCCATTAATGAAAGCACGGCACTTTTCAAAAACATCTTTAATATTTATTTTTAAGTTTTTAGACTGCCCTATTACAAGGCTGCATCCATCTTCAGCTTCAGAAACCATTACTGCCACATAGTCTTCATCCTCAGTTATCTTTGAGCAAATATATCTTAAGTCCTTTACATCCTCATCTGACGCTGTAAATATGTATTTAACGCCTTCATGAACCATGGCACCGCTTTTAAGTTCTCTTGCCTTGTATTCATTTAGGCTGTTGTTCATATTGTTCACGTCTTTTTTTAATTGCTTGTTTTCATTTATTATTTTTTCAAAATTATCCATGAGCATATCTGATCTGCAGGTCAACAATGATGACAAAGCTGAAACATTTCTGTTTTTAATTATGTAGTCATTTAACGCTCTAGTTCCGCACAGAAATTCAACTCTTGTTCCCTGCTTGTATTTTTCTGTCTTCGTCACCTTTATGATGCCTAATTCTCCGGTATTTCTCACATGAGTTCCACCGCATGCCGAAAAATCGCAATCCTGGATTTCAATGATTCTCAAAACATCAAGTTTCAAGGGATCTTTTCGGAGATCAAGCTTCATTGCTTCCTCATATGAATAATTTTTTGCAGAAACAACTTTGTTATCATAAATGATTTTGTTGCACAACTGTTCTGCCTGTTCCGTCATTTCTTCAGTAAGGGTGATGTCAAGGTCTATGGTTGTGTAGTTATCGCTCATATGAAATCCCACTGTGTTTCCTCCAAACAAGTGAGAAAAGGAATATGAAAGAATGTGCTGCCCGGTGTGCTGCTGCATATAGTCGAATCTTTTGCCGAAATTTATGTTAAGTTTAACTTTGCCGCTTATTTCATCATTCAGCATGTGTACAATATCATCGCCCCGCTCCTGCACATTAAATACATCAATGCCGTTTATTGTTCCTTCATCCTTTGGCTGCCCGCCGGACATGTGAGGATAAAAAATTGTTCTGTCAAGTATTGCCTCATAACAATCATCTTTTTTAATACAACTTATAACTTCTGCTTCAAGTTCAGTAATGTAGGAATTTTCCTGATATATTTTTTCGCTGGTCTTCATTTTGTCTCCTGTTAACAAATTATTATATTATTAATATAATATAACACATTTTCACAAATAAATGAACAACAACTGTATAACCGCAACAAAAAAGCGGCTTGTCGCCGCTGTTTATTTTATAACTCTTGTTGCTCCAAAGTAATATGTAGAAAAGTATCCTGATGACAGTGTATCAAGTTTTACAGTTTGTCCAGGTATTGGAGAATGTATGAAGTATCCGTCTCCCACATAAATTCCCACGTGGTTCAGACGGTATGAAGTTGATGAATATTTGAAGAAAACCAAATCTCCCGGCATTAGTTCTGATTTATCTACCCTGACGCCAATTGAATACTGGTCTGTAGAAGTTCTCGGCATATCTATTCCAAAGTTAGCCATAACATATTTGACAAAGCCTGAACAGTCAAAGCCGCTTGGGGAACTTCCCCCTGAAACATATGGAGTGCCGATGAACTGTTTAGCATACTCAACAACGCTGTTTCCTGAAGCAGATGCTTCAGCAGATTTATCTATTATTTTCACATATTCAGCAAAGACATAGGCTGTAGCAGAGTTGTATTCGATTTCATACCATCCGTTGCTGAGAGTTTTTATATTGATTGTGCTTCCAAAGGAAAGTTTTCCTAATATTTCTGTATCCGTTGAAGGACCGCTTCTAACATTGAGTATATTTACCGTGACAGTTCCCTGTTGAATAGGTTCTTGAGGAGTTGCTTCCCGAATTTCTGTGAGAACAACAGCTTCCTGTGTTTCAGCCACCTGAACTTCTTCTGATTGAACCTGGCTGTCTTCGTTTATGATTTCCGTCTCAGTGCTTTCCTGAGTGTCTCCATTGTCTGCAGCAGTAATTTCTGTTGCAAATGCTGTTGTACATAAAATCATTGACGATATTCCGGCGATGATAAGCGTTTTCCTCAAAATGTTCATAAATATACCCATACTACTCAAAAAAATGATTAGTACATTCCTTTTTCAATAATTATCCTGATTATTTCCCGGTGTCTAAATCTTTTAAGATAATAATCTTTATATTCCAGCCTAATTTTTAAAATAAGAAATGGATACGGAAAACGTATAACTTGAATTATTTTATCAAAAAATGGAGAATTTGTCAATGTTAAAATTAGGAAGCCACTTCTGCCTTGAAACGAAGCACAGTTTTTAATTTTTCAGGCTCTGTTTTTCTTACATCAGAAATGTAAATTTCCCTGTGGACCATTGAAGTGCGCATCATGTTCATTTTTTCGCAGTAATCCTTCATCACTGCAAATGACTGGGGTTCATCGTCATAAGGACCAATGTGCATCATCTGTATACAAAGTCTATCCTCTAAAGTACCAAATCTTATGTTTTTCAGCAGTCGGTGGGGTTTGTTTTTTTTG
>NZ_JAJUJR010000072.1 GCF_029265225.1 Sedimentibacter sp. | reverse complement strand
TTCTTTTCTTCTTACTTCCTTGAGTCCCAGTGCATCCTCATAAAATTTAATGCTTTTGTTTAAATCAAGTACGTTGAAATTGAAATGGTTAAATTTAAATTTCATATATACCTCGCTTTTATTGTTGTGATTGATTTTCTTCGTTATTGTTATTTTCATCTGTAACACCTGATTCGGATTCAGGGTTTATTTCAACAGTTCCTTCTGTTCCTTCATTGTTTGTAGTACCTTCAGTTCCGTTTATTACAAAATTAAGCTGATTCAATAGTTTTTCAAGCTCTTGAAGTTTTTCTCCGTACAAAGCCCATTGTCCGTTTTTAGATGCTTCATTGGCTTCATTGAATACCTTATTTGCCTGATCTATCAAATCATTTACATTTGTGTCGTCATATTGATTATCCTGAGGCTCTGGTTCTCCCTTAATAATTCCAAACAGTCTTTCTATTGCCTCTTCCAATGTTGGTTCCATGAGTATTTTTTCTCCGAATGATACTACAACCATCTTCATTTCAGGGAAGTTGCTTTCTGTGTCGGATTTCAAATAAATAGGCTCAACATAAAACAATGAATCTTCTATTGGAACAACAAGGGTGTTTCCTCTTAAAACCGTTGAACCTACCTGGCTCCACAATGTGAGCTGTGAAGATATGACCGTATCCTGATCTATTTTTGTTTCAATCATGTTAGGTCCGGCAATGGTCTTGGTCTTCGGGAATTCATACAGCACAAGTTCACCGTAGTTTTCTCCGTCATTTCTTGCAGCAAGAAGTGAAATCATGTTGTCCTTGTTCTGAGGAGTGTATTGTGTTGTAAGCAAAAATTCCACATTTTCCTCATCAGGAAGCTTGAACATGAGATAGCCTGAACCAACAGTTTCTTCGCCGTTATCCATGTATTTTTCATTTGCAATGTCCCAGTAATCTTCCCTTCCGAAGAATACTGTAGGATTTTCAATGTGGTAAAGTCTGTACATGTCAGACTGAACATCAAAATATACCTGTGAATATCTTATGTGGCTTCTTATTCCTTCCGGCATTTCGCTCATAGGTTTGAACAAATCCGTAAATATTTTTTCATATGTATTTATTATGGGGTCGCTTTCATCTGTTATGTAAAAATCGGTTGACCCGTCATAAGCATCTACAACAACCTTAACTGAGTTTCTTATGTAGTTGGCATTCCATCCCTCAGCAAACAATTCTGTTGGCTGTGAATATGGGAATCTGTTGCTGGCCGTGAATCCTTCGATTATCCAGTACAACCTTCCGTCTTCCTGGTTCACCACAACATATGCATCAGGGTCATAGTATATAAATGGAGCAATTTCAGAAACTCTCTGAATGATGTTTCTGTACATTACAATTCTGCTGTCAGAGTTAATGTTGTTTGAAATAAGCAATCTGTAGCTTCCTTCTCTTAAGCTGAACAAAAGCCTGTTCATGAGATTAAGCTTTATTCCTGCATCTCCTTCATAAATGGCTTCCATGTTGTCAGAACCTGACGGGTAGTCAAATTCCTTTTCATCCGTATTTACAATTATATAATCGTCTGTTTTTTCCCCGAAATATATTTCAGGTCTCTTAATGACAAAATCAGTGTTTGTTGTAGGCGGTATGTTTTTTACAACCATTTGAGGCTGGCCTTGAGCAGTAACCTTGTTTACGGGAGAAAGTGTCACACCGTAACCATGGGTGTATTTAAGATATTGGTTTAACCATGTCTTTGCCTGCTCGTTTAAATTGTTCTGGTCAAGTTCCCTTGCTGAAAGGAAAACCTGGGTATATTCTCCGTCTATTAAATATCTGTCAACATCCACATCGTTGAATACGTAGTACGGCCTAATACCCTGCAGCTGGTTGTAAACCTGAATGAGGGGCTCCTGGTCGTTTATTCTTATATTTTCAATGACTTCCTGGTTGTTTTGTATGTCTTCTATTGTAAGGTCATTGTTGGCCGGAAATTCTATGGATTTTACATTGTCCAGGCCATATGCCTTCTGAGTGCTGCTTATGCTGTATTCCATAAACTTAGTCTCTTTTGAAAGCTGGTCAGGCTCCACAATGAAGTTTTCCACTCCTATTGCCAGTGCTGTTCCAACAACAGATATGGCAACCAGTGCTGCAGGTGCTGCAAGGGCAAACTTCAGGCTTCTTTTTTTTGCTCCAATGAAAAATGTTATTGCTGCAACCAGACATCCGGCAGCCAACACCCTGTACAAATTCAATGTAACGTGAACATCAGTATATCCTGCCCCAAAGACCTTTCCAAGCTGTGAGTAAAGAAGGTCATAGCTTTTCAGAATAAATCTTAATCCAAGAAATAAAAACACAAAGACTCCTATTAAAGCCAGCTGGTTTATGATTTTAACAGCAAATTTCTTGTTCATTATGGAACTTAAGTCAAGCTGGTTCGGAAATTGAGTTATGTTTTCAAACTGTTCGGAAACATTCTTAATGCTGTCCTTGATGGCAAGATAACCGTAAAACAACACTGTCACAACTATGAGCATAAACAATATGTTTATTATGAAATCAACCAGCGTGTTTATAAGAGGCAGCTTGAATATGTAAAAACCCATGTCATTGTTGAAAATGGGGTCAGTGTAACCAAATGTTCCTCCATTTATAAACTGCAGAATTTCAAACCACATGGTCGATACAATGTTTGCAGTTATAATGAAGCTTATGGCAGCAGAAATCAATCTTATCCACATTTTTGCCTTTTTGTTTGATTGTGTGTCCACAACGTCAGACTCAAGGTCATACTTCTTTTTAAGCTTATTTATGTAAATATTTAATAATATACCAAGCAATATGAAAATAGGCACTCCAATTGTTACCTGAGCCTTTATTTTTGTCAGGAATGTTTCAGTGTATCCTACTTCCTTAAACCATAAAAAATCCGTGGAAAATTTCACAGCACTGCCGAAGGAATTGATTGCAAAAAATAAAATAATGCCAATCCCAATAATGAAAAACCTGCTTTTATGTTTCATTTTTCCTCCTTGAAAAATTAAATTAATTTCCACTTTACAACAATAAATACTATTTATTGAACTCTATTCTTAATTTTTCCAAAGATTTTTTTTCTATTCTGGAAACTGTCATTTGAGATATATTTAATTCTTTTGCAATTTCACTTTGAGTTTTATTGGAATAAAATCTTCTGATTATTATTTTTCTTTCAAGATCATTTAATTTTTCCATGGATTTCCTGATGAAATCTTCATTTTCAATTTTAATGAAATATTTGTCGTCAGAACCAACAACATCCATCAATGATATGTCATTGTCGTCATTGCTTGAATCAAACTTTTCATCCAGAGACTGTGAATTGAACATCTTTCCGGCTTCAAATGCTTCAAGCACTTCTTCTTCGGAGCTGTTTATATATTCTGCAATTTCCTTAATGGTAGGAGCACGGTTTAGCTGGCTCGCCAGCAAATTGTTGTAGTCATTGACTTTCTTTGATACTTCCTGAATTTTTCTTGGAACCTTTATTGCCCATCCCTTGTCCCTGAAATATTTTTTAATTTCACCAAGAATTGTGGGAGTGGCAAAGCTTGTAAATTCAAACCCCTTCGAAATGTCAAATCTTTCAATGGCATAAATTAAGCCCATGCATGCTATTTGATAAATATCATCATGTTCTATTCCCTTGTTGCTGTATTTTCTCGATATAATTTCAGCCATGTACCTGTATTTATCAAAAATTTTATTTCTGACTTCAACATCGTGTGTCTCATGGTATAAAATAAATAAATCATGATTTTTTATGCTTTTGGAATTTTGACTAATTTCACTCATATTATCTTCGCCTATTCACAAATTAAATTCTTTTCAAATATAATTTTTTTATTTTCCAGATCAAAATTGTAATTATCGGCAAGGCTTTCGATAATCATAATGCACATTTCGCTGTTTGCCTTGTTTTTCTCGTCTATTTTTCCATCATTCAGGTCTGAAACCTCAACAGTAAGTCTTCCCTCTTCAACTTGATACTCAAGATTTAAGGGTTTATTGTTTTTTTCAATGTTGCTCATGAAAAAAGTGCATACTTCTGACACAATAACTTTCAAATCTTCTATGTCGTCAATGTTGAAACCATTCAAATTTGACAACGCAGATGTTGTAAGTCTTATAGTGCTCATATATTCAGATTTTTTAGGAATACTCAAGTTAATTTTGTCCATTTTTCACCCCTGAATATCGAATATTTTGCTTAAGCCTGTTATGTCAAACAGCTTGTATATATTCGGCTTCAAGTTCAATATTTTTATGTTTAGACTGTTTTCCTGCATTTTCTTGTAAATGCTCATGAGAATACCAAGACCTGTGCTGTCAATGTATTCCAGCTTTTCACCATTGATGACCATGTTGAGATTTTTGTTTTCAATAAGCTCAAACACTTTATTTTTAAGGTCAGGAGAAGTATATATATCTACTTCTCCTATTGGTTTTATTTCTAAATTATTTTCTGAAGTTATACTGTATTCTATTTCTAAAGACATAATATCCCCTCCGATTTATTCTTCATCTTCCTCAACAATGTCATCCTCCGAGAATATTTTTGCAATTGAAGCAACTTTATCGTCTCCGTTAAGTCTCATTGCAATAACTCCCTGAGCATCTCTTCCCATTATTGAAATTCCTGATGAATGCATTCTTATTATTGAACCGTTTGTGCTGAGAATCATCAAGTCATCTTCTTTTTCAACAATCAATGAACCTACTATCAAACCTGTCTTTTCATTGATGCTGTGGGCTCTCATTCCCTTGCCGCCCCTGTTCTGACACCTGTATTCCTGTGACAGGGTAATCTTGGCATATCCGTTTTCAGTAACTGTGAGTATATATTTGTTTTCGTCGCTTTCTTTGATGATGCTCATTGATACAAGCTCGTCATCTTCTGATGTGGTTATGGCTCTTACACCCATTGTGTTTCTTCCTGTTTCTCTCACATCATTTTCGCTGAATCTGATGCCTTTTCCATTCTTTGTTACAACAAAGATATCCTTTGTTCCGTCAGTCTTGTTTACGCTTATGAGCTCATCGTCATCTGCTATTCTAATTGCCACAAGTCCGGTCTTTCTTGAAGTATCAAATTCTGTAAGCTTTGTCTTCTTAATGATTCCTTTTTTTGTTGCAAGAATCAAAAATTCATTATCATTGTCAAAGCTTCTTATTGGAATAATGGCCTTTATCTGCTCATCCGTATCTATGTGGATAAGGTTGATGGCAGCCGTTCCCTTTGCCTGGCGTCTTGCTTCCGGAACTTCATAAGCCTTGATTCTGTACATTTTACCTTTGTTTGTAAGGAAAAGCAGATAATCGTGAGTCGAAGTGATGAACAAATCCTTCACGAAATCCTCTTCTCTTGTTGTCAGGGCTGTAACTCCCTTGCCGCCTCTGTTTTGTGCCTTGTATGTGTCTTCCGGCAGCCTTTTTATATAACCGAAGTTTGTAAGCGTAATGGCCACATTTTCTTCTTCAATGAGGTCCTCTACATTTATTTCTCCTTCGTCGGCTATTATTTCAGTCCTTCTTTCATCGTTGTAGCTATTCTTGATTTCCAGAAGTTCATCTTTTATTATTCCGTCAACCAGGTGCTCGTTTGCAAGTATTTCCTTGAATTTTGCTATCATCTGCATCAATTCTTCATATTCCAGATTTAATTTTTCTCTTTCCAGACCTTGCAGACGTCTTAATCTCATGTCTACAATTGCCCTTGCCTGAACTTCTGACAAGTCGAAGGCTGTCATGAGTCTTTGTTCTGCATCATCGTAGGAAGCTCTTATTATTCTTATGACTTCATCTATGTTGTCTATGGCTTTTATTAAACCTTCAACAATATGTGCTCTTGCTTCTGCTTTTTCCAGGTCGTATCTTGTTCTTCTTACTATTATTTCTCTTTGATGAAGAACGTAGTAATGAATCATTTCCTTCAGGTTTAAAACCTTTGGCTCATTGTTTACAAGAGCTATCATGATTATGCTGAAATTGTCCTGAAGCTGTGTATGTTTATACAAATTGTTAAGAACGATGTTTGGATTGAAATCTCTTTTGATTTCAATTACTATTCTCATTCCCGTCCTGTCGCTTTCATCTCTTAAGTCGGAAATGCCGTCTATTCTTTTATCCTTTACAAGCTCGGCAATTTTTTCAATCAGCCTTGCCTTATTTACCACATATGGTATTTCTGAAACAATTATACGGCTTTTGTTGTTTTTTGCTTCTTCAATTTCAACTTTGGACTTAACTTTTACCATGCCTCTTCCCGTGAGGTATGCTTCTTTTATGTTTTCCTTGCCTTCAATTATTGCTCCTGTTGGAAAATCAGGTCCCTTGATGTACTTCATGAGTCCCAATACATCTATATCAGGATCATCAATATATGCAATGATTCCGTTTATTACTTCTCCAAGGTTATGAGGAGGAATTGAACTTGCCATACCAACAGCTATACCTGATGAACCGTTTACAAGAAGGTTTGGAAAACGGCTTGGCAATACAACAGGTTCTTTCAAAGTTTCATCAAAGTTCGGTCTGAAGTCAACTGTGTCTTTGTTGAAATCCCTTAAAAGCTCCAATGCCATCTTTGACATTCTTGCTTCTGTGTAACGCATTGCTGCAGCTCCGTCTCCGTCAACGGAACCGAAGTTTCCATGTCCGTCTATGAGTGGGTAACGCATGGAAAAACTTTGTGCAAGTCTTACCATTGCATCATATACTGCAGTATCTCCGTGAGGATGGTACTTACCGAGAACATCTCCGACAATACGTGCACTTTTTTTGTGCGGCTTGTCAGGAGTAAGTCCAAGTTCATTTGCTGAATAAAGAATTCTTCTGTGAACAGGCTTAAGACCGTCTCTTACATCCGGCAGTGCTCTTGACACAATTACGGTCATTGCATAGTCCAGATAAGACTTTCTCATTTCCTGGGTAATATTCGTCTCAATTATTTTACTGTTATTTTCAATTTCACTCATTTGTATCCTCCAACAGCCTATATATCTAGATTCTTAACATATCTGGCATTTTCTTCGATAAATTCTCTTCTTGGTGCAACCTTGTCTCCCATGAGAATATTGAATGTTTCATCAGCTTCCATGGCATCATCTTCGTTGACCCTCAAAAGAATTCTTTGGGCAGGATTCATAGTTGTTTCCCAAAGCTGTTCAGGATCCATTTCTCCAAGACCTTTGTATCTTTGTATCTCATACTTGTTGTCTCTTCCTATTTCCTCAAGAACCTTGTTGAGTTCTGAATCGCTGTACACATATTGCTCGAATTTTCCCTTTTTAACTCTGTACAAAGGAGGCTGGGCTGCATAGACATGGCCTTGAGTAATCAATTCCTTCATGTACCTGTAGAAAAATGTCAGCAAGAGGGTACGGATGTGAGCACCGTCAACATCGGCATCGGTCATGATTATTATTTTGTGATATCTTAATTTAGATATATCAAAATCTTCTCCGATTCCGCATCCAAATGCAGTTATCATGTTTTTAATTTCTTCAGAACTTAATATTCTGTCAATTCTTGATTTTTCAACATTCAGTATTTTTCCTCTCAAAGGAAGTATTGCCTGAATCCTTCTGTCTCTTCCTTCCTTGGCGCTGCCGCCTGCTGAATTACCCTCAACTATGCATATTTCGCAAAGTGCAGGGTCCTTTTCAGAACAATCTGCAAGTTTTCCCGGCAATGCCATTCCTTCAAGAGCACCCTTTCTTCTTACAAGGTCTCTTGCTTTTCTTGCAGCATCTCTTGCCCTTGCAGATCTCAAAGATTTTTCTACGATGGCCTTAGCTGTTTTAGGGTTTTCTTCACAGTAGATGCTCAATGCCTCTCCCGTAATATTGTCCACTATTCCTCTTACTTCGCTGTTTCCAAGTTTTGTCTTTGTCTGTCCTTCAAACTGAGGATTAGGAATTTTTATTGAAAGTATGGCAGTTATGCCTTCTCTTATGTCTTCTCCTGTTATAGCAACATCATTATCTTTCAATAAACTGTATTTTTTTGCATAGTCATTTATAACACGGGTGAGGGCAGTCTTGAAACCAACAAGGTGGCTTCCTCCTTCAATGGTGTTGATGTTGTTTACGAAAGAAAATATATTTTCATTGTATGAATCCGTGTATTGAAGTGACAGCTCAACCATCACCTTTTCCTTTTTGCCTTCCGTGTAGATTATGTCTTCATGGAGGGGTTCTTTCTTGTTGTTCAGGTAATGGACAAATTCCTTTATTCCGCCTTCATAGTGGAAAAAATCCTTCACTCCGTCTCTTTTGTCTTCCAGAGAAATTTTTATTCCCTTGTTCAAAAATGCAAGCTCACGCATGCGATGCTTCAGTATTGTATAATTAAAAACTATTGTTTCAAAAATTGTGGAATCAGGCAGAAAAGTTATGGTTGTACCTGTGTTTTCAGTGTCGCACACATATTCAACCTCTGATTTTGCAATTCCTCTTTCAAAATTTTGCCTGTATCTTTTTCCGTCCCAGTTTACCTCAGCTATGAGGTAATCTGACAATGCATTAACGCATGAAACACCAACGCCATGCAGACCTCCAGACACCTTGTAAGCATCGTTGTCAAATTTTCCTCCTGCATGCAGCACAGTAAGAACAGTTTCCAAAGTTGACTTGCCTGTCTTCTTGTTTTTTTCTATTGGAATTCCTCTTCCGTTATCCACCACCACAACTGAATTGTCCGTATTTATGGTAACATGAATAGTATCGCAGTATCCAGCCAGTGCTTCATCTATGCTGTTGTCAACTACTTCATAAACCAGCTGATGCAGTCCTCTTTCTCCTGTAGACCCAATATACATACCCGGTCTTTTCCTTACAGGCTCCAACCCTTCCAGAACCTGAATCTGATCTGCACCGTAATGATTGTTATTCTTATCTGCCATTTATTTAAACTCCTCTAATTTGTAATATTGCCAATTTTTCCTTCGTTTATATAAAAAATTTTCTTGTTGTAAAACTTGGTCAACTCTTTTAAATCATGATCATCTGTTGTTGTAATGACAGTCTGTATCCCTTTTATGTAGTTCATGAGATACCCTTTTCTTTTGTTGTCAAGCTCTGACAACACATCATCCAACAACAAAATCGGATATTCTCCTGTTTCTTCTTTTATAATTTCTATTTCTGCAAGCTTCAATGAAAGAATAGCTGAACGCTGCTGACCCTGAGAACCAAAATACTTGCATTCATTACCGTTGATTTTAATTACTATGTCATCCTTGTGAGGTCCAAACAATGTTGTTCCCCTCATTATTTCATTCTTCATGTTGCTGTTTATTTTTTCCTCGAATGACTTTTTTATGCTTTCCTTGTCCAAGTATTCAGCACTGCCTATGTTGCAGCAGTAGATCATTTCAAGTTTTTCCTTCTTGCCGGAAATATCTGCATAAATATC
>NZ_JAJUJR010000222.1 GCF_029265225.1 Sedimentibacter sp. | reverse complement strand
CAAGATACTTCATCACTATAAGCGGTAAATATTATGGTAACACGGAATTTGAACCAAATGCAATTAAGGAAGAAATAAGATTCAAGGAAATACAAAAGCAATTGAGCATTTATGAATTTATTTGAGGTGATTATGGATTATCTGTATGACGGAACCTTCGAAGGACTTTTAACGTGCATTTACGTCCATTACAAGGAAGAAAATGCAACGGGAATTTACAATGCTTCAAGCTATCAGCAGTCCATTGTAAATGAATATAAAATTATAAAAACAGATGAAACAAAGGCTGGTACGGTTTCTGATGCAATAAATCAAAAAGTGTCCAGGGAAGCATACATAAATGTTTTTTACTGCTTTCTTTCAAATATTGAAAACAAGGAAAATATAATTCTTGAATTCTTGATTTTTGCCTTTAGGTACGGAAAAAACACAATGAATTTTTTCTCCCACGAAAAGGTGCTTCCTATTAATGAAGCTTATATAAAGGTTTCAAGGGAGGAACATAAGTTTCTTGGAATTCTTCGGTTCTCGGAAATAGGAGGAATACTGTACTCAAGGTTTTCCCCCGACAATGATATTTTGATTTTGATTACAGATCACTTTGCAGACAGATACAAGTATGAAAAGTTCATAATTCATGATGAAAAAAGGAAGAAAGCTGCCCTGTACTCAGAAGGAGCGTGGGAAATCAAGGAAAATGTAATTATTGAAAATCCTGAATACTCAAAAGATGAAAAAATAATTCAAAGTTTATGGAAGCAATATTTCAAAGACCTGGCTATAAAGGAAAGAACAAACATAAATTTGCAGTTTCAGTTCGTTCCATCCAGGTACAGGAAAAATATGGCTGAGTTCAAATGATTTCAATGGTTAATTTCATAATTGAATTGAACTTATTCTGAAAAAAATGTATAATAACATAAAGTATTATCAGCAGATAATTAAGTTCATTGCTGATTAAAATAAAGGTGGAAATTAATTTGATTGTTGGTTCAATAGGTTCTGATGTTATTGGCATTGCTGCTTTGTTCTTTACAATTAAACTGGCAAGACGCAATGCGGTGGTAGATGTCTACAAAACAAAAATATACATATTGGCTTCAACTATAACAATTATTCTATTGTATTTAGAAATAGTTGACATCTGGGGACAAAGTCTCCAAAATGCTGAACATATATGGTTTTACAATCTGGAAAATGTCATTGGTTTTTTCCTTACTCCAGTTGTTCCATTCATTTTATTGTTTTTGTACAACAATGAAATAAACAATAAAATTCATTACTACATTCCATTGATTCTAAATTCCGCAATAAGCATTGCTTCATACAAAACAGGGTGGATATTTTACTTTGACCAGGCAGCAGTTTATCACAGAGGAATTATGTTTTTCGTGCCCATCGCCGCAGGATTTTTTTACTACACACTGCTCATGATTTCCATAATGAGAAATGATTCAAAATATGAAAAAGATGACCTGATTTTTTTGAAATATGTCTTTTTAATGCCCATCATGGGTGTTTCATTGCAGCTTTATTTCGTCGAATTTCACATAGTGTGGCCAAGCGTTGCCCTTGCTTTATTATTATATTATATTTTTCTGAGGGAGCTTCAGTTTAAATATGATGTTATAAGCGGTATTATGAACCGAAAAGCATTTGAAAGTGAAATGGAATTGTACAATAGCGGTGATAACGTTATTGCATTGGTGGTGCTTGATTTAAATGACCTGAAAAAAATCAATGACAGCAAAGGCCATCACGCTGGAGACAAGGCTATTCTCATATCAGCTACAGTCCTGCAGGAAAGTTTTGAAAAGATAGGAAGGGTTTACAGAATCGGAGGAGATGAGTTTTGTGCCTTGTGCACTGGGGCTTCTGAGAAAGATATTGTTAAAGCCCTTGAAAAACTTGAAAATCTTCTTTTGGAAGTCAACAAAATACATGAAATGAAAATTGAACTTGCCTACGGCTATGCTTTTTACTGCAATGAAGAAGACAAAAGCATTTATGAAACGTTTAAATACGCTGACAGGCGCATGTATACACACAAGGCCAAACTAAAGGGTCTGTATGGCCGCCGCGCTGATGATACAGAACCCAGTTTGTCAATTTGTGATTGAGACTGTGAGTTGAAATATTTTTGAATTACGTAATTTTTAACATTTATTTGCTCATAATAATAGAAAAACTTGGAGGAACTTATGGAATCATACAACTCCCTTTATGAGCATCTGTTAAAGGCTGCCATAAATAAAAAAATAGATGAAGAACTTAAAAAACTTACTGAATTTGACCCTCATCACCTGGACTGCCTTTTAAATCCAGACAAATACGGAACGGTAGTGAGGCTTGGCGACTGCTGCTGCAGCGAAGAAGAAAAGAAAAAATGTGAAGACGGCTGCGATTTTAATGCTATGAAAAGAGATGAAAACGGCAATATATATGTGAACGATGACTGCATAGGATGTTCCAGGTGCATTGAGCACTGCATTAAAAACAATCTTACAGACAAAAAGGACCTGCTGCCGCTTTTTGAAACAATAAACAGCGGCATTTCTCCCGTATATGCCATGATAGCCCCTGCCTTCACAAGCCAGTACGGACCGGAGGTTACCCCCGGAAAATTAAGAAGTGCATTCAAGGCTGTGGGCTTTGCAGGAATGATTGAAGTTGCTTTGTTTGCAGACATACTGACCCTTAAGGAAGCACTGGAATTTGACAAGTCCATAAAGACGGACGAGGATTTCCTGCTGACCAGCTGTTGTTGTCCAATGTGGATTGCAATGATAAAGAAAATATACAATGACATGGTTCCTCATATACCTCCTTCAGTTTCTCCAATGGTTGCATGCGGCAGGTCCATAAAAAAACTGCATCCCCATGTTAAAACAGTCTTCATCGGTCCCTGTGTGGCAAAGAAAGCAGAAGCAAGAGAAAAGGACATAGAAGATGCAGTTGATTTTGTGATTACGTTTCAGGAGGTTGCAGAAATTTTTGAAATTGCAGGCATAGAACCGGAAAAAATGGAAGAAGACTTAAGGGACCATTCTTCAAAGGCAGGCAGAATTTATGCCAGAACCGGAGGAGTGAGCGAAGCCATTCAAAACACTCTTGATTACTTGCGCCCGAACAGGAAAATTCCATTAAGGTCCAGGCAGGCAAATGGAATTGGCCAGTGCAAGGAACTTCTGAACGAAATAAAAGACGGAAAAATATCGGAAAATTTCCTTGAAGGAATGGGATGTGTGGGCGGATGCGTTGGTGGTCCTAAAAGAATCATAGACTCCCAGCAGGGAACAAAGCACGTCAACGATTACGGAAGCGAAGCACAATACAACACACCCGTTGACAACCCTTATGTCATGGAACTTTTGGAGAGATTAGGATATGACACAATTGAGTCGCTTCTTGAAAGCGACAACATGTTCATACGTAAAATGCAGTAATCTCTGTGAGAAACACAGTTCTTTTCTTCAATCTTCAAATTATAAAAAATTTGAAGATTTTTATTTGTTTTTATGTTATCATGGTTTAACATGAATTTGATATTAAAGTGAAAGGATGTTTCAATTGATACAAATAGAACAGGCAATCAACGCACTCAATAAAAGAGTGACTGAAATATCTCTTATTGCACCTACCATTCAGCTTGCACAAAAAACGAGAAATATAATTGAACAGCGAAATGAAGACATTGATGTCTTCGTTCCAATTGCCAAAGAAGATGCTCTTAATGATGCACTGAGAATAGCCAGAAATTTAGTTGACCAGGGTGCGAAGGTAATAATAAGCAGAAAAGGGACTGCAGCAGCCATAAAAGAAGCCAGGCTCAATGTATCGGTGGTTGCAATAAACAGCATCTTGTCAGATTACATAGAATCCATTGAAATAGCAAAATATGAAGATGGTATCATAGCTTTTTTTTCCTATGATGAAATGACAGACGACGTCAGAAGTCTTTGCAGCATGCTGGACATAAAGGCAAAATATTACACATTCAAGACAGACAAGGACTGTGAATTATTAGTCCAGCAGGCATTAACCGACGGTGCAGTTCTTGGAATCGGCGGTGTAATGACTCAGAAATATTCCGAAATGTACAATTTGAAGCATATAACCATTGAAAACTCAGAAATTTCAATTACCAGTTCAATAGATACAGCAAAGCAGATACTTCAGGTGCAAAAGGAAGAAGCCAAAAAACAAAATGAACTCAAAGTACAGCTTGAAAGGTACAAGGCAGTTCTTAACTTCACTCATGATGCCATTATTGCAGTTGATGAAAAAGGAAAAGTAGATGTTATAAATCCTGTTGCAGAACAGATAGTAAAAACAAGT
>NZ_JAJUJR010000465.1 GCF_029265225.1 Sedimentibacter sp. | reverse complement strand
CAGGTGATTTTGCCTTGTCTCTGTCAATTACTGCAATTTGTTTTTCTTCAAGCATTTTTTTGATGCCAAGTTCATCAATAGTATATGAACCTCCCCATGAAACCACATCATCCTGATTTATCATTGACATTGCTTTTTCTATAGCTTCTTCCCTTGTGTCAACGTAGTAACCTTCCATACCTCTTTTTTGAAGGTTTTTTATAATTGTGTCACTTTTTACTTTATATGATTCCTTTAGAAAATCCATATTACTCCTCCTTATGATTAGCGTCATTTTATTATATAATAAAACAGACGCAACTTCAATTGTAAATTTGGTTTGGCATTGACGAATTAAGCTATTGCCATGAAACAATGATATATGACATACTTGTGAATTACAATTATATGCAAAACTAGAATATTTACCAATCAGTAATTGCTAAGGAACTTCACCGGTGCTATAATAATTACAGAAACTGAAAATTTTCATAGAAGGAATAGAAGGGATATAAAATGAAAGTACACGAAAGATTTTTAAATTATGTGAAATTTGACACTCAATCAGTTCCGGATGTTGAAATAATTCCAAGCAGCGAAAAACAAAAAAATCTTGGCCGTTACCTGGTTGAAGAAATGAAGTCCATGGGAATCAAGGATGCATTCATGAATGAAAATTGCTATGTTTACGGCACTATAGAAAAAAACACAGACAGAGAAATACCTGTTATAGGCTTCATAGCCCATATGGATACATCTCCTGATATGCCCGGCAATGACATTAAATCACGCATCATAGAAAATTATGACGGCAGCGACATAGTTCTCAATGAATAAAAAGACATCACCATGAAGACCGAAATGTTTGAACATTTATTAAATTATGTTGGCAACGACCTTATAGTTACAGACGGAACAACACTTCTGGGAGCAGACAATAAGGCAGGAATTGCTGAAATATTGTCCTTGGCTGAATATTTTGTCTCTAACCCTGATGTAGAGCACGGAACAATTAAGATTGCTTTCACACCTGATGAGGAAGTTGGAAGCGGAGCAGACATGTTCGACGTTGAAGGATTCGGCGCAGACTTTGCTTACACGGTTGACGGAGGAGCACTGGGAGAAATTGAATACGAAAACTTCAATGCAGCCAGTGCAAAGGTAACAATCAACGGAGTGAACATTCATCCTGGTTCTGCAAAAAACAAAATGAAAAACTCCATATTGATTGGAATGGAATTTCAAAATATGCTTCCTGTTCACGAAAGACCGGAAAGCACAGAAAATTACGAAGGATTCAGCCACTTAAACGACATTAGCGGAGATGTGGAAAAAACACTGCTCAACTACATAATAAGAGATCACAGCAAGGAAAAATTTGAAGCAAAGAAAAACAGATTCCGCAGCGCTGCCGATTTTATAAACAGCAAGTATGGAGAAGGAACGGTTGTTGTAGAGCTTAAGGATTCATACTACAACATGAAGGAAAAAATCCTTCCACACATGCACATAATAGAAACTGCAAAACAGGCGCTGTTAAACATTG
>NZ_JAJUJR010000034.1 GCF_029265225.1 Sedimentibacter sp. | reverse complement strand
GCAAATACTAATAATTAAAGTATTTTAATATTGTTTGACAATACATCGTTTTCCATTTATTATATGTGTATAATAATTAAAATTTTATAATAGAAAATTTTAGGAGCAGTAGTATGGATTTTCAGCTCAAATATGCCGATGAACTGGCAAGACTTAAAGAAAATGAAGACAATATTGAACTCTTCAGGTCGGAAGCTTTGAAATATCTGTCAAGCAACCTGGAAGAACTTAAAAAAATAATTGACGGACTATTGAATTTTTCTGAAGATAATAATTTGCAAAAAACTAAGGCATGGGCTTATTATTACCTTGGCTGGTATAATTTAAATACTACTCGCTACCATAATGCTGTCACAAGTTTTTTTAAATCATATGAAATATTTGATAATATCAAGGATAAAAACGGTGTTGTATATGCCTGCAACGGTCTTACTAATGTTTACTGTCAGATAGGGCAGTTGAATCTGGCAAATGAATGGGGACTGAAAGGTATTACACTTGCTGAAGAAATAAACAACAAAAGAGCTCTTGTAACACTTCTATTGAACACAGGTATTAATTACATTCAAATGCAGCATTTTGAAACAGCAAAGGAAATATTCAGTTCCATGGAAATGAATTATGAAATTACTGATCAGCAGCGCGTGTCATGTTTGCTTGCCATGGCTGAAATAGAAATACACATTGGAGATTCCATGAAAGCTCTTTCGTATATTGAAGAAGCAACAAAGGTTGAAGATGCGTACCATTTAATTTCTGATATAAGCGAAATTCACAAGCTTAAAGGTATGGCTTACAAAAAACTCAGGGAATATGATGTTGCAGAAAGAGAATTTATAATGTCATGCAATGCTGCAGAACAGCAAAATCTCATATATGAAAAATGCTGCGCAATGGTTGAGTGGGCCAACCTTTGCGTAAAGGTTGGAAGAAAACAGGAAGCTGTTGAAAAATTAAATGAAGCTGCCACCATATGTTCTTCAAGAGAAATAAATGTTCTTCTCAAGGATATTTATTTCAAGTTATATAAGATATATAAAGACCTTGATTCAACGGTAAAGGCTCTGGAATTTCTTGAAAAATACAAACTTATAGATGACGAAATGTACAGCTATGAACAAAGCCAGCTGATTGCAAAAGTGAGTATCAAGAATGCAAGAAGAGAAGTTGAACAATACAAATTACTATATGACAGGACTGAACTCCTGTCAACCATAGGTCAGAAAATAATTTCAAATTTGAACATAAATTCAATTATTGACATAATAAACGATGAAATAAACAAGCTTATAGAAACAGACTACTTCGGCATTGCTGTGTATGACAAGGAAAAGGATCAGATAAGCTACCATTTTGTTGGAATGAATGAAAAGCTTTTTGAATCCGTGCAATTCTCAAAGGTAGATTATTCAACATTCGCTGGTTATTGCATCAAAACAAAAAACGATATAATTATTGGCAATGTAATCAAGGAGTACAAAAAGTTTACCGGTGTCTACCCAAGGAGCCTTGACGGAATTGATGGATATATGCTTAATTCCATGATATATACTCCCATGATAATAAATGACAGAGTCGTTGGAGCAATGACCGTTCAGAATTTCAAGGAAAACTCTTATGACAAAAATGATCTTAACATATTGAAAATTCTTGCCAATTATGCAGCCATAGCAACTGAAAATGCAATTTCTTACAAAAAGATAGAAGAGATTGCCACATACGACCAGCTTACAAGATTTCTGAGCAAACATCAAATTGTAAAACTGGGCAAACTTGTTTACGACAAGTGCAAAGACAAAAACATGAAATTCAGCGCTGTAATGATTGATGTGGACAATTTCAAAGTTATAAATGACACATACGGACATGTATGCGGTGATAAAGTAATAAGCCTATTATCCGAGACTATTTCAAAGAGCATCAGAAATACTGATTACATCGGCCGGTACGGCGGAGACGAGTTTTTGCTCATTTGTCCTGATGCAGGCGGAGATGAAGCTTTTGAAGTGGCAGAGCGTATAAGAAAAACCGTGGAAAGCAATGTTTTTTCAATTGGAGAAGGCATTGAAATGTCTCTGACCATAAGCCTTGGTGTGCATCAGTGCACTTTGGGAGATTTGTCATTTGATGATGTTATAAAAAAAGCAGACAACAACCTTTATATTGCAAAGAGAAGCAACAAGAATATGGTTGTATAGACATTAAATTTTATGATGTTCCGGAATTTCTTCCGGAACATTTTTATTTTGCACGAACATCTAAAATTTTACACATTTTTTACATTCATAAGGTTTTTTTTTTACCATATGGGTATATATTAATTGCAGGTAAAAATTGAGTAAAGGAGTAGGCAATGAAAAGAAGAAAAACTCTAGAGTTAATATTGACAATTTCTGTTTTATCAATTGCTGCTGCAGGGTGTTCAAAAGGACAATCTAAAGAAGAGTTCAACTTTGAAAAAGAAATTACGGTTGTTGCAAGAGATGCGGCATCCGGAACAAGGGGAGCTTTTCATGAAATAATGAAAATAAAAGTTAAGACGGATGGAACAGAAACCGACAATCTGGCTGTAGGTGCTCTTGAATTTGACGGCACAGACAAGGTTGTGACTGCCGTTGAAGGAGACAAACACGCCATAGGTTACATTTCAGTCGGATCTTTAAGCGATAGAATTAAAGCGTCAAGTATAAACGGAGCAGAACCAACCGAAGAAAATGTAAAAAACGGGTCCTATGTAATTTCAAGGCCATTTTTACTTGTGACAAAGGAAAATAAGAGTGAGCTTGTGGAAGATTTCCTGAATTTTGCTTCTTCATCAAGAGGACAGGCAATTACTAAGGAAATGAAGTACATTCCGGGAGCTGAAGAAGAAGCGGAATATACAGCGTCTGGTCTTAAGGGAACAATTAAGGTCGCAGGTTCCACATCGGTAACCCCTCTCATGGAAAAACTTCAGGAAGAATACAAATCCTTAAATCCCGATGTGACATTCGAAATGCAGTCAAACGGTTCATCTCAGGGAATCAAGGCGGCAATTGACGGTTCCTACGACATTGGAATGAGTTCAAGAGAGCTTAAGGAAGATGAATCAGCAAGTCTTCAAAGGCATGTGCTGGCAATTGACGGAATTGCTGTAATACTTAATAAGAATAATCCCATAAACGATTTGTCATCGGAAGAAATCACGGGAATTTATACAGGCAAAATAACATCCTGGGGGCAGGTGAAATAATGGAAAATGTAAGGAAATCAAAATTTAACGACACTGTTATGCAGTCAGTTTTCTTCATGTCTGCTTTTGTGTCAGTGCTGGCTGTAATTGCCATCAGTTTGTTCCTGTTTTTAAGAGGAATACCGGCAATAGCAGAAATAGGATTCATGGATTTTATTTTCAGTGAAAAATGGGGACCTGTAAATACACCGGCATCCTACGGAATTTTATCCATGATAGTGGGAAGCATTTATGTAACGGCAGGAGCAATTGTAATCGGTGTTCCTGTAGGACTTATGTGTGCTGTTTTTCTGGCTGAGTTTTGCCCAGCCGCTATTTATAAAATTGTAAAGCCTGCTGTAAATTTGCTGGCAGGAATTCCCTCCATCATTTACGGATTTTTCGGAATGCAGATTGTGGTTCCATATGTGAGGGATAACATTGGCGGTAACGGATACAGCATATTGTCGGCATCCATAATTCTTGGAATAATGATTTTGCCCACAATAATTTCAATAAGTGAATCGTCCATAAGATCAGTACCGGGAAGTTACAAGGAAGGGTCTTTCGGTCTTGGGGCAACTAAGGAAGAAACAATATTCAAGGTTGTAGTGCCTGCTGCAAAATCAGGTGTTCTCACTGCAATCATATTGGGAATAGGAAGAGCGGTTGGAGAAACAATGGCTGTTGTAATGGTAGCAGGAAACGCGGTAATGCCTCTTGATAAAATAGCACTTTTAAAACCTATAAGGACGCTTACAACAAACATTGTTACTGAAATGAGTTATGCTTCGGGACTTCACGAATCATCGCTCATAGCTACAGGAGTGGTTTTGTTCGTGTTCATAGTAATACTCAATGCATCGTTAAGTTTAATAAAATCCAGGTCATCGAGAAATTAAGGAGGAATCATGGAAAATACAGCTCTGGAAAAAAGAGTTTTAAATAAGAGAAAAACAAAATCCCTAATATTCAGATCCTTGGTGTGGTTTTGCGGAATATTGACAGTGGGAATTCTTGCATATATACTGTTGTTTATACTGGTGAGAGGAATTCCAAACATAAACATGGAATTTCTTTTTGGAGAATATAATTCTGAATCGCTGTCAGCATTTTCTTCAGTGGTTACAACCGTTGAAATGATTGTGATTTCCCTTGTTATTGCAGTTCCTGTGGGAGTGTTCTGTGCAATATATTTACAGGAGTATGCAAGAAGGGGAAACAAGGCAGTGAAGGCAATCAGGCTTGCAGTAGACACTCTGGCAGGAATACCGTCCATAGTGTACGGATTGTTTGGAATGATATTCTTCGTGAACATTCTCGGCCTAAGAGCATCAGTGTTGTCTGGGGTGCTTACTGTATCAATAATGATACTTCCTGTAATAATAAGTTCATCAGAGGAAGCCATAAAATCTGTTCCGGACATGTATCGCGAAGGAAGTCTAGGTCTAGGTGCCACAAGGCTGAGAACAGTATTTTCAATAGTCCTTCCCACTGCAATGCCCGGAATTCTGTCAGGGGTAATCTTAGCAATAGGAAGAATTGTGGGTGAAACTGCGGCGCTTATATTTACAAGCGGAACAAATGTGCTGGAAAATCCTACTCTGGATTTAATGGCATCTCAAAGAACTCTTGCAATTCATATGTACATGCTGGCAAGCGAAGGCCTGCCTCATTCCAAGGATATGGCATTTGCAACAGGAGCAATACTTATCATAGTTGTATTTATAGTAAATTTTGCAGCAACAAAGCTTGCAGGCAGAATAGGGAGGCTGAGCAATGGAAAATAAAGAAAAAATGAAAATAGAAAACATAAATTTATTTTACGGAGAATTTCAAGCTCTGAAAAATATAAACATGGATATCAAGGAAAATGAAATAACTGCATTCATAGGCCCTTCAGGCTGCGGCAAGTCAACGCTGTTAAAATCCTTAAACCGCATGAACGACCTGGTGGAAGGTGTGAAGATAGAAGGAAAAATTCTTCTTGATAATGTTGACATCTACAAAGATATGGATGCAACAGTGCTGAGAAAAAGGGTTGGGATGGTTTTTCAAAAACCAAATCCGTTTCCCATGAGCATCTACGATAATGTGGCTTTTGGACCGAGAACACACGTCATCAAGCTAAAGTCAAGACTTGATGAAATTGTGGAACAAAGTCTGCGTTCTGCAGCCATGTGGGATGAAGTGAAGGACAGACTTAAAAAAAGTGCTCTGGGAATGTCAGGGGGGTAGCAGCAGAGGCTTTGCATAGCAAGAGCATTTTCCGTAAACCCTGAGGTGATTCTTCTTGATGAACCAACATCTGCACTGGATCCCATATCTACAATGAAGATAGAAGATCTTCTTGTGGAAATCAAGAACAATTACACGATCATAATAGTAACACACAACATGCAGCAGGCAACAAGGGTTTCAGACAAGACAGCATTTTTCCTGCACGGTGAGGTTGTTGAGTTCAATGAAACTGAAAAACTGTTCTCTATGCCTAAAAATAAAAAAACAGAAGATTATATAACCGGAAGATTCGGCTAAAATACAAGGAGGTATAATATGAGAAATAAATTTGACCATGAACTTGAAAACTTAAACCTGGAACTTATTAAAATGGGAGGCCTCATTGAAAACTCAATTGAATTAAGCACCAGGTCTCTTTTGGAACAAAATCTGGAGCTTGTAGGCAGGGTTAATGAACTTGAAATTGAAATTGATGAAATGGAAAAAACAATTGAAAGCCACTGTCTGAAACTTCTGCTTCAGCAGCAGCCTGTGGCTTCCGACTTAAGGATTATCAGCACTGCCCTCAAAATGATTACAGACATGGAACGAATCGGTGACAACGCTGAAGACATTGCAGAAATAGCAAGATTTATGGTTAACCAGAAGTTTATCAAGGACTTAGTCCATATACCCCAGATGGCTGAAGCTACCATAAGCATGGTGACAAGAAGCGTAGATGCCTTTGTAAACAAGGACAGAAAGCTTGCCGAAGAAGTGTGTAAGGATGATGACATAGTTGATAATTTGTTTCAGGTTGTAAAAAAGGAACTCATAGAAAAAATTCAGGAAAACACAGAAAATGGCGAACAGGCCATAGACCTTCTCATGATTGCAAAATATTTTGAAAGAATTGGCGATCATGCTGAAAATATAGCGGAATGGGTTATATTTTCCATTACAGGAGAACATAAACCCAAATAGGAGAAATATGAAGACTATTTATTGTGTTGAAGATGACGCAGGAATAAGAGAACTCATAACACTGGCTCTTTCGGCAGCCGACTTTGAAGTGCACGGATTTGAAGATGCAAAGGGCTTTTATGATGAAATAAAAAAGAAAATTCCTGACCTGATACTGCTGGATCTGATGCTTCCTAAAATCGACGGCATGACAATTCTGAAAGAACTGAAAAAGGAGTCAGACTACAAAGACATACCTGTCATAATTCTTACAGCAAAGTCCATGGAACTTGACAAGGTCAGAGGCCTTGAATCAGGTGCTGATGATTTTATTACTAAGCCCTTTGGAGTTCTTGAACTTCTGGCAAGAGTGAAGGCTGTATTAAGGCGTTACGGAAAGAATGGCCAAAACAGCGGTGAAGCCGACGTCACCGAATACAACGGACTGGTGCTTGATTACCAGAAGAGGACCTTAAGCTACAAGGGTATTCAGGTTTCATTGACATTCAAGGAATTTGAGCTGCTGCATTTTTTAATGCTCAACAAGGGAATTGTTCTTTCAAGAGATAAAATACTCCAGGAAATATGGGGATATGATTATGAAGGCGAAACAAGGACTGTGGATATGCACATTAAAACCATAAGGCAGAAACTTGAAAGTGCAGGTTGCACCAACTTCATTTCCACTGTAAGGAGCGCCGGATACAAATTGGAGGAACAGTGATGAAAAAGAGAATGTTCCTGATGATTACTCTCATTTCTGTTGCAGCTTCTCTTTCAGCCTGCATATTGACATCATTTATTTATTACGGGTTTTACTCAGATGATGCCAAAAGTCAAATCAAGACAATAACGGAGCTTTCAAGAGATCCTGAAAAGTGGGATGATGAAGAATCAATAAAGTCATCTGTCAACAATATTTTAAAATCTGTTGACTACACCATGCGCTTTACAATAGTTGACAATAGCGGAACTGTGGTATATGACAACTGGGTTAATGTGGAAAACCTAGAAAACCACGGCAACAGGCCTGAAATTAAAAATGCATTTGAATTTGGGCGTGGAGAAGACACAAGGTATTCAGACACAATTTCATCAGATATGTTTTACTATGCCGTAAAATTAAACGATAATGATGTACTCCGCATATCGAGGGAAATAAAAAGCATAAATTCAGTATTCTCAGGTGTAATTCCAATGCTTGCGGTACTTTTTGTTATGCTTTTTGCCGTTGTGTATGCATGTGCCAATGCATTTACAAAAAAAATACTTAAACCTGTCAATGAGATGACATCTGCTCTGGATGACATGCTGGAAGGAAACGACGTACAGGAAATAAAAATATACGATGAATTCAGACCTCTTTCACATAAAATAAAGGACCAAAAAATAAAAATCGGTGAGTATATTGAAGAACTCAGGCACGAAAGGGACACCATAGGAATTATCACTGAAAATATGAAAGAAGGTTTCATACTCATAAACCGCGACAAAAATATACTGTCTATAAATCAAAGCGGAAAAAACATGATGAGAAACTACAGCTTCAACCTTAATGGAAGCAGGAATATACTGGAGCTTACAAGAAATGCCGACATCATAGAAAATATCGATACAGCCATCAGGGAAAACACGCATCTTACATTTGACATGGACACAGGGAAAAATATTTACAGGTATTATTTCAGCCCGGTGAAAGAACAGTCGGAAAGTTTGGTTACAGGTCTTTTAATACTCATAGAAGATATTACGTTTCAGAAAAAAGCTGAAATAATGCGAAGCGAATTTTCTGCAAATGTATCACATGAACTGAAGACTCCTCTTACAACAATGATTGGCTTTGCTGAAATGATAAAGGAAGGGTTAATAACCGATTCAGACAGTATAAAAAAATACTGCGGCATGATACACAAGGAAGGGCTGAGGCTTATTTCCCTCATAGAGGATATAATACGGCTTTCTAAAATTGAAGAAGGAATTGACGAACATGATCTAAATGAGGTGAATCTTACAGAAACTGCCAATGAAGTTGTTAACCTCCTGCGGCACAAGGCAGAAGACAGCAATGTCACTTTGACATTGAAATCCGAAAAGACAATCATGAAGGCCAACAGAAATTATATAAGCGAGCTTTTATACAATCTTGTGGACAACGGAATAAAGTACAATAAAAAAGGCGGAAAAGTTGATGTGGATATTTTCACAAGAGGCGGCTTCATAAACATAGTGGTTAAAGATACGGGAACAGGAATACCTGAAGAACACCAGTTAAGGGTTTTTGAACGCTTTTACAGGGTAGACAAAAGCAGGTCCAAGGAAACCGGTGGAACAGGTCTGGGGCTGTCTATAGTGAAACATATAGCAGAGCTGTATGACGGAGCAATTGATTTAAAGAGCAGGGAAAATTTGGGAACGGAAATCACTGTGCAATTTCCCGCAAACAAGGTATAATATTGATGAGGTGAATATATGAATAAAATTCTTAGAATTAACATGAGGACCAAGGAAATCATGTATGAATCCCCAAGAGATGAATATCTGAAAACCGGAGGAAGAGGACTCATTGCAAAAATAATGCTTAATGAGGTGAATCCAACTTGCGACCCCTTGGGAAGAGAAAACAAGCTTATTGTTGCAAACGGAATGCTTACAGGAACAAATGTGTCAAGCGCCAACAGAATAAGCATTGGAGCCAAAAGCCCCCTGACAGGAGGAATCAAGGAAAGCAACGGCGGTGGAATAACAGCCATGTGGCTCGCCCAGCTGGGTTTAAAGGCAGTTATAGTTGAAGACATGCCTGAAGACGACAGCTGGTACTATATCAAAATAGACAAAAATGGATGCACCCTGGAGCCTGCAGATGAATACGCAGGAATGGGTACGTTTGAATACTGTGAAAAAATGATTGAAAGATATCCCGACTGTGCCGTAACGTGCATCGGACCTGCAGGAGAAAGATTGTACCAGTCTGCAGGAATAGCCACCATGGACAAGGAAAAAAAGCCAAACAGATACAGCGGACGAGGCGGTCTGGGAGCTGTTATGGGCTCAAAGAAAATCAAGGGAATAGTTGCAGCAGAAAAAGGTTCTGTAACAATAAAGGACAAAGAAAAATTTTCTGAATCATTAAAGGAATATACCAGAATTGTAATGGATGCTCCAAGTTCAGCAAACTACAGGACATTGGGAACAGCATCTACAGTAAGGGTTACAAACGACCTCACAGGTCTTCCAACAAGAAACTTCAGAGGAGAAAAATTTGAGCATGCTGACAAAATTTCCGGAGAAAGCCTATATGAATTTATAAAACAGCGCGGCGGGGAAGGAAAAACAACTCACGCCTGCATGCCAGGATGCGTTATCCAGTGCTCAAACGTTGTTCCTGACAAGGACGGCAAGACAATTGTTTCTCCGCTTGAATATGAAACAATAGGATTGATGGGCTCCAACCTGGGCATTGGAGATTTTGACGAAATTGCAAGACTGAATGCAATGTGCAATGATTTTGGAATAGACACCATTGAAATAGGAGCAGCCATGGGAGTTGCCATGGAAGCCGGTGAAGGACAATTCGGCGATGCTTCTTCAGCATTTAAGATGATGGACGAAATAATAAAAGGAACAATATTTGGAAGAGTTCTTGCCTGCGGCGCAACTGTCACAGGAAGAGTTCTTGGCGTATCACACGTTCCTGCTGTAAACGGTCAGGCAATGCCGGCATATGATCCAAGAGCAATAAAAGGTATGGGTGCAACATTTGCCACATCTCCCATGGGAGCAGACCATACTTACGGTCCGGTTATAAAAACAGACAAGGGATGGGCTGAAGCCAGCAAAGGGTCCCAAAAGTTCATGGCCATTTTAGACAGTCTTGGAATATGCATGTTCACAAGAGCAGCAATTGCCAATGAAAAACAGCTTCTTGTGGACCTGGTGAACGGATTTACAGGATACGATCTTGATCTGGACTGGCTGGAAAAAGTGAGCACTGAAACAATCAAAGACGAGCACAGGTTCAATGAGCTTGCAGGCTTCACAAAAGAAAATTACCGCATGCCTGAAGCATTTACAAAGACAAAAATAAAAAGCACAGGCGATGTGTTTGATTTGACTGAAGAAGAACTTGATGAACTGAGAAAATGATAAGGGTTATTGTTGCAGTAGATGAAAAGCAAAGAGCATTTGAGGTGAATTTCAGCGACATGACAATACTCGAACTTGCAGAGGAGCTTGAAATCCACAAAGACAGCATAGGTGCAGTCCTTGTGGACGGAGTGCCTAAAAAGCTTCATGCAAAAATAAGTGACAATACTGAAATATATTTTCTGCCCGTATTAAGCGGAGGCTAAATTTTAAAAAGCCATGGAACTTAGACTATTGACAAACTTAATTATTCACAAATTGTAGGGGCGGATCTTGTATCCGCCCGTTTTTGTTAATCAATAATTTTGTTATATTCGGGAGGACACGAGGTTTTCGCCTACTTTTTTATTGTATTTAACCTGAAAATAAAATATAATTAATGTAATTTTAATAAATGAGGGTTAAAATTATGTATGACATTGGAAATATAAAAGAAGAACTGATTCACATAAGAAGAAGCTTTCACATGAATCCCGAGCTGGGAGGAAATGAATTTAAAACAATGGATAGAATCTGCAGCCTGCTGGAATCCTGGGGAATAGAATACAAAAAAGGTGTTGCCCAAACAGGAGTGTCAGCAATTGTTAGAGGAAAAAACCGTTCGGGAGAAAAAACCGTTTGTGTGGGGGTAAGGGCTGATATAGATGCTCTTCCCATAAAAGAAGAAGCAGATGTGGATTTTAAATCATTGAATGACGGAGTGATGCATGCATGCGGTCACGATGCACACACCGCAATAGCCCTTGTAACAGCCAAAGTGATAAAATCAATGGAAGACACTCTCAAGGGAGATGTGAAGTTTTTCTTCCAGCCTGCCGAAGAAACAACCGGCGGAGCAGAAAGAATGATCAACGAAGGTGTTTTGACAAATCCTGACGTGGATTATGTGCTTGGTCTCCATGTGGATACAGGAATAAATACAGGCACAGTGAGATTAAAATACGGAAAAATGATGGCTTCATCAGATGAAATAACAATAAAAGTAAATGGAAAATCCACTCACGGAGCACATCCTGAGAAGGGTGTGGACCCTCTTGTGATTGCTGCAAATCTAATTATGTCATTGCAGTCTCTTGTAAGCAGAAACATTTCACCGCTTAACTCTGCAGTGTTTACGCTGGGAACTATCCATGGAGGAACAAGAGGAAATATAATTCCCGATGAGGTGGAAATGACCGGAATATTGAGAACTCTTGACCCGGATACAAGAAGCTTCATGAAAAAACGAATAGGCGAAATGGTTGAAAATATACCTAAGGCTTTCGGCGGAGAAGGGAAATTGTTCATCAGGGAAAGCTATATGGCTCTTATCAACAGCCATGAGGCAGTTGACAGTGTAAGAAGTGTTGCTGAAAAAATTCTTGGAAAAGACAATATTATCATAAGCCAGGAACCTGACATGGGAACAGAGGACTTTTCATATTTTGCTGCAAATGTCAAATCATGTTTCTTCAACTTAGGCTGCAGGAATGAAAAAATAGGTGCTGTGTACCCCATACATTCAAGCAGGTTTAAGCTTGATGAAAATTGCCTTGCAACGGGAGTGCAGCTTCAGGTTGAAAATGTGCTG
>NZ_JAJUJR010000394.1 GCF_029265225.1 Sedimentibacter sp. | reverse complement strand
TAAAGGATGAACATCCTTGTTACAGCAAATTCATTTACGTTGTTTGCAGTATATTTTACAGAGTGTGATCCTGTCTGTGTCACTCCCGGGAAAAATGACGCTCTTCTCGCGTTGCTGTGTTCCTTATAATTTATTTCAACTTCAAATTTTTCCGGTATGTTGATTTTGCACTCATTAATATGTTTAAGTCCGTTTTTTACGCCTTCCATTATAAGGTCGCATGCATAATCAGGATTTATGCTCACTGTTGCTCCTCCTGAGCCTTCTTTTACCGCAACGGTTTCAATTCCTTTGTTAAACATCTTTGCTTTGTCGCAGAGCATCTTGTCTCCGCTTAAAAATACAACCGGCACTCCATAGTTGGCAGCCAGGTATGAATTAATCGTGAATTCAGATGCTTTTTCACCGTTTACCATCATGTAGTTGTTTCCAAGATTCATGGTATGAGCCAGGGGGCTTCCGTCTGTTCCTGCAGCTGAATGGTATCCTATGAAAATGGCCGCATCAAATGTTTCATCAAGTCCTGCTACCATGGAATCAGGGCAGTTGGTCCAGCCGCGGCTTAATTTTGCACATCTTGGGAGTTTTGTGATATCTATGTTCCTTGCAGAATCATGAGCATCTTTTACGAAAATTTCCTTTGCTCCCATGGCAATTGCTCCTTCGCATGCCGCTACAGTTTCCTTGGTCATTTGCTCAGCAAACTGCTTGTAATCATGGTTGCCAAGTTCTGTTTCACTCCAGTCCGTAACTCCGGTAATTCCTTCAATGTCTACACTTATAAATACTTTCATCTTTCCCTCCATCATTATATAACATTTCATCCTTCCAGGATGACATTAATCATTTTTGTTCATCAAAGCAAGTATATTTTCTACCTGCAGCTGTATTCCTATTTTAAGGCATTTCTCGTCTATATCAAAACACTCCGTGTGAATGGGAGAATCAATGCCATTTTTGCTGTCGCCGCATCCCAGATGGAAAAACGCACCCTTTGCCACGTCTGAGAAATAAGAGAAGTCCTCTGCTCCCAGGCGTGGGAATTCCTTGAACACTATATTTTCTTTTCCAAGAACTCTCTCTGCATTTTCTTTAATTACATCAACAACCTCATCGTTGTTTATGAGTGCCTGGTAACCTTCTGAAAAATTGACGTCTCCTGTTCCACCGTAAGCAATGGAAGTATTTATAACAATATCTTCTATTCTTTTCTTTGCAAAGTTTCTTGTGTCATCGTCAAGAGCCCTCAATGTTCCAGATATTTCAACTTCGTCGCTTATAACATTGTCCTTGACTCCACCTGAAATTTTTCCAAGTGATATTACAACAGAATTAAGCGGTGAAATATTTCTGCTCACAATTGTCTGAAGTGCAGTAATTACATTTCCGGCAATTACTATGGCATCTGTTCCCTTGTCCGGATATGCTCCATGGGCTGATTTTCCGTTTATTTTTATTTTGATTGTATCTGTGGATGCATTCAGCTTTCCGTACTTGAGTTCTACCTTACCTGCATCTATGTAAGGCATGACATGAAGTCCCAGCATATAGTCAACATCAGGGTTTTTCATGCAGCCTTCCTCAACCATGCGCTTTCCCCCTCCGATTGTTTCTTCAGCCGGCTGGAAGAACAGCTTCACATTTCCGCAGAAGTTTTCATCTTTATCTGAAATTTCCTTCATGATTTTTCCTACTCCAAGAAGTATGGCTGTGTGGGCGTCATGTCCGCAGGCATGCATCACCCCGGGATTAATGGAACAGTAAGATGTGTTGTTTTTTTCGTTTATGGGAAGGGCGTCAATGTCTCCGCGAAGCCCTACGGTTGTTCCATCATGTCGTCCTCTTATTATGCCCACAACTCCTGTTTCGGCACATCTGTAGTTTTCGATTCCCCAAAGATTTAAATATTCTTCAATTTTTTTCTGTGTCCTTAATTCATGCTGGCTCAGCTCAGGATTTTTGTGAAAATCCCTTCTGATGGCAACAATTTCATCATATATTTCACTTATTCTATTTTGAATGTCCATAATCACTCCTGCAACAAATAGTTGACCATCTTGTAAATTTTGTTGTCCTTTATGTATACTCTGGGTGTTCTTCTTGTAATACGGCATACTATTTCATTTTTGTTTGTTCCTGCCAGTCTTGCTGCTTCATTGATATCCATTGTGTTAAGAGTTCCGTCTCCGTATATAACAGCTTCATCTCCCACTTTGGCCTCAGGTATGTCCGTCAGGTCAACCATGCACTGGTCCATGCATATTACTCCTATTATGGGAGCCTTTTTGCCGTTGATTGTCACATATCCCTTGTCGCGCATATTTC
>NZ_JAJUJR010000286.1 GCF_029265225.1 Sedimentibacter sp. | reverse complement strand
TTCAAATACGGAATAACTTCGCCGGGAATTCAGATTTCAGCAGATGCCTTGTGGCAAAAAACAGCCCAGCTTCCAAGTGTTGAAATAAAAAAACCAAAGTCAATTCTTGCAAAAAATACAATTACAAGCATTCAGGCAGGGTTGGTTTACGGCTATATTGGTCAGGTTGAATACATTGTGAAAAAGATAAAAGAAGAAATGAACATTGAAAAAATGAAGGTTATTGCTACGGGAGGACTTGGACGTCTTATGTCTGATGAGACCGACGTCATAGACCTGTATGATCCACAGCTTTTGTTTAAAGGACTCAAGATAATTCACGACAAAAATGTCAAATAATTAAGAGTTAAGAATGAAGAATAAAGGAATAAACAGATTGAGCTATCAAATCTGTTTATTTTTTTGTAACAAAAAAACTCTTTTAAAAATGAAAATGTGTGGTATAATAATAGAACAAACGTTCGGATAAATGTTAAAAATATTTGAAATTATGCTGCTTACAGCTTTTGAACGAATTGCGGAGGTGATTACGTGGGGCAGATTATAATGCATATAGATGTCAATTCAGCTTTTTTAAGCTGGACTGCAGCCTATGAAAAACAAATTGGAATGGACAGGGACATTCGTACGGTTCCTTCGGTTATTGGGGGAAATGAAGAAAACCGCCATGGAATTGTTCTGGCAAAATCAACTCCGGCTAAAAAGTTTAAAATACAGACAGGAATGTCTCTGATGGAAGCAAGGCAGCTATGTCCAAATTTATTGGTTGTACCGCCTGATTACAAGATATACGTGAGAGCCAGCAAGAAACTTAGAGAATATTTGATGAAATTTACTCCAGATGTGCAGATTTTCAGCATAGATGAATGTTTCATGAGGTTTACAGATTTGAAAAGGGAAGAAGCAGTTGAGCTTGCTTATGAAATAAAGGACGGAGTAAAGGAAATGTTCGGATACACGGTTAATATAGGAGTATCAGAGAACAAGCTGCTTGCAAAGCAAGCAGGAGACCTTGAAAAACCCGATAAGTGCCACACAATTTTTCCCGATGAAATAAAAGAAAAACTTTGGGTTCTCCCTGTTGAGGATTTGTTCATGGTTGGGAGAAGAACAAAGCCCAAGCTTAACAGGTGGGGAATTTATACAATAGGAGAGCTTGCTGCTTCTGATTACAATTTTATATCAACAATGCTTAAATCTCACGGCAGAATGATTTACAACTATGCCTGGGGAAGGGACGATTCTGTTTTCAAGGAAAAGGCACCAATTAAAAGCGTAGGGAACTCCAGCACTTTAAAATTCAACGTAGACAACAGAGAAACTGCTCACGTGATACTTTTAAGTCTCACGGAAATGACGGCCTTAAGATTGAGGGAAGCAAACATGAACTGCAGGGTTGTGAGTGTGAGCATAAAAGACAAGGATTTCGGATACGGAGCAAAACAAAGGAAACTCATGTATTTCACTGACTGCACAAGGGACATTTATCAGAACATCTGCAGCCTCTTTGACGAACTGTGGGATGGAAGACCCATAAGGCAGCTTGGTGTTTCTGTTTCAGATCTCGAAATTTCTCATATAAGGCAGATAAATATTTTTCAGGATGAACTGAGCATAAAAAATGAAATTCTTGATAAGGCTGTGGATAAAATAAGGATTAAGTATGGGGATGAAGCTATAATCAGGGGAGTATTTGCCAACAGCGACTTAAGGCCGATTTTGGGAGGATACCCTGACGATGAATATCCGGGTATGGGAAGTATCTTGTAAAGGTGATAATATGAAAATTTTAAATGAGCCTATAAAAGTAATGGTCGTTTTCAACACCGACGGAAAAATAGAACCTGTGAAATTCAGGCTGGAAGACAAGGTTGTGAAAATCGAGAAAATAATGAAGACGTACGAAGAAAATATCGTTGGGAACACAAGAATTGTCTTTGTCTGTCTCCACAACGGAAAAGACATTTTTGAGCTTAAGTATGAGCTTGACAGCAAAATCTGGTATCTGTTCAAAAAATAAATCCTGATTAAATCTGGATTTTTATATGGAAACAGCTTTATTTTCTTCAGTTTTAAAATATGACAATATCTCGTTGTAATAAAAAAGATTAGATGATATAATAATGCGTAATTGTAACTTTGAGGTGAGAAGAGTGAGCGAGTTAGATGAATTGGCTGTAAGCGCCAAAACAAACGAAGATTCCATGAATAAATTGATTAAGCAGTACGAAAATTTCATATTGAAGTGTGCATCTTCGGCATCCCGCAGTTATGTCTCAAGAAGTGATGATGAATGGTCCATTGCATTGGCAGCTTTTACAGAGGCTGTAAAAAATTATTCTGTGGAGAAGGGCAGTTTTTTAAACTTCGCAGAACTTGTAATAAGAAGACGTATTATTGACTTCATCAGGAGCAAGTCGAGATATGCTCCTGAAATTTCCGTAAATCCGTCGCTGTTCGGATCCGAAACGGATGAAGAGGAAGATTATTCAATGCAGGCTGAAATAGCCCAGAAGGTGGCAGCTACGGACGAAAATTCAGCAAAGCTTGAGATATATCTGGTGAATGAAATTTTTTCAGCTTATGGTTTTTCCTTTATGGATTTGGCTGAATGTTCGCCAAAAGCCGACAAAACGAAGAGGGCTTGCGGCAAAGTTGTGGCATATATGATAAAAAATCCCATATTGATAAGCGAAATGAAAGTAAAAAGGCAGTTGCCGTTGAATTTAATTGAAAAAAATACAAAAGTACCCCGTAAATTGTTGGAACGCCATCGAAAATATATAGTAGCTGCAGTGGAAATTATGTCGGGGGATTTTCCATATCTTGCAAGTTATATGCGATATATTCGCGAGGAGTTAGAAAAATGAAAGCAGTAATTTTAGAAATCAAAGGCAGCAATGCAGCCGTTCTGTCTGAAGATGGCCGCATATCGCAAATAAAAAACAAAAATTATAAAATCGGGCAAGAAATAGCAATGTCAAACATCAATTATGTTAAGTGGGCTGCTACAGCAGCTGCTGCAATGTTTTTGTTTGTTACTCCGGCATGGGCGTACATGACTCCGTATTCCTATGTAAGCCTTGATGTCAACCCTGCTTTTGAATTTTCCATAAACCGTTTTGACCGAGTACTGGAGGTTAAAGCTGTAAATGGTGATGCAGAGGAAATGGTTGAAGAAATAAATATTGATGGATTGAAAAACAAAGAAATAAGAGATGCTGTAAGAAATGTTTTAACAGAGCTTAAAAATCAGGGCTACATCACTGAAGGCGAAGATGGCGGAGTAGTGGTTGCAACTTCAAGCAAGAGCGAAGAAAAAACCAATAATCTGGCAGCAGCCTTAAAAACAGCTGTCAATGAAGAAGTGGGAAAAAATAAAGAAAAAGATTCTCAAGAAGTACCAAAGGGTACAACGGAAGCTTCGAAGACTGAAAACAAAGATTTTGAAGAAATTGAAAAGTCTGATGATTCTGAAAAACCAGAAGATAAAAACAGCGTAGCTTTGGATGATGCTCAAGATAAAAACAAAGATAAAGTTAAAGAAGAAAAGAACGCATCAGAGAAAGATGAAGATATAGAAGATGAAGACGATGAAGCAGGCGTTGAAGTTGAAGTTGTAAAAGTAAGCCA
>NZ_JAJUJR010000107.1 GCF_029265225.1 Sedimentibacter sp. | reverse complement strand
TAAGCCCATCAGTCCACAGTCAGATGGCATAAAGCTCAATAATCTTGATGAAGTCGTAAGAGTCAATACAGAATTGTGCAACAAGGTATCTGAAGTAATGAAGGAAGGAAGATTTCCATTGGTTATCGGTGGAGACCACAGCATTGCTATAGGAACTATTGCTGGAGTTTTGCAGCACAAAAAAAATCTTGGAGTAATATGGTTCGATGCTCATGGAGACATCAATACCGAAGAAACATCTCCTTCAGGGAATATACATGGAATGCCGGTGGCTGTAAGCATGGGCTATGGACATGAGCGTCTTACCGGAATTGGAGGAATGGAAAAAAAGCTTCAAACCGATAAATTTGTGTTCATAGGAAGCAGAGACTTGGATGTTGGAGAAAGAAAGGTTCTTAAAGACTTAGGAGTTACAGTTTTCACCATGCATGAAGTTGATCGCCTTGGCATGACAGAAGTTATTGAACGTGCAATTGAAATTGCAGGTAACGGCACAGATGGAATTCATGTAAGTTTTGACATGGACAGCATGGATCCACTTTATGCACCGGGAACAGGAACACGAGTTCCTGGAGGACTTACTTATCGAGAGAGCCATCTGGCTCTTGAAATGATTGCATTATCTCAGAAGCTTGTAAGCGCAGAATTTGTTGAAGTAAATCCGATTATTGACACCAACAATCAGACTGCAAAGGCAGCTGTGGCTCTTATGGGTTCTTTGCTTGGCGAATGGCTCATATAATTGTCAAAATAAAGTAAATTGTAAGGAGATTAAATGACTGACAGAAAATATATACTAGAAACAGGTTGGAACTTTGACAATAGTTACTTAACTTTGCCGGATAAGTTTTATACAATGCAAAAACCAACTCCTGCAAAGTCACCAGGACTGATTGTTCTTAATTACCCTTTGGCCAGATCTCTGGGGCTTAATATTGGAATGCTCCAGAGTAAAGATGGAGTCGAAATGCTTTCGGGCAGTCAGATACCTGAAGGTGCAATGCCAATTGCTCAGGCTTATGCAGGTCATCAGTTCGGATATTTTACAATGCTTGGAGACGGACGTGCAGTGCTTTTGGGAGAACAAATAACTCCAAGATCAGAAAGATTAGACATTCAGCTTAAAGGCTCTGGTGAAACACCATACTCAAGAAACGGAGACGGCAAGGCAGCTTTAGGGCCAATGTTAAGGGAATTTATAATGAGCGAAGCGATGCATTCACTTGGCATAGAAACTACAAGAAGCCTTGCTGTAGTGACAACAGGAGAAAGAGTTTACAGGGAATCTCCGCTGGAAGGTGCGATTTTAACGCGTGTTGCATTAAGCCACATTCGAGTGGGCACATTTCAGTACGCAGCTAACTGGGGAACAATCGAGGACATAAGGGCATTGGCAGACTATACAATCAAGCGCCATTATCCTATTATTGAAAATGAAGAAAACAAATACCTGTCATTTCTTAAAGAAGTGATTAATCGTCAGGCAATGCTCATTTCCAAGTGGATGCTGACAGGCTTCATACATGGAGTCATGAACACTGACAACATGGCTATAAGCGGTGAAACCATAGATTACGGACCGTGTGCGTTCATGGATGATTACGACCCTGAAACGGTATTCAGCTCCATTGACCGAAATGGACGCTATGCATATGGTAACCAGCCTAAAATAGCAGAGTGGAATCTTTCAAGATTTGCTGAAACCATGCTTCCTCTAATTCATGAAAACAAGGATCAGTCAGTTAAAATGGCACAGGATGCCGTGGATGAATTCAGCAAGCTTTATAACTATCACTGGATGGCAGGAATGCGGGCAAAACTTGGGTTTTTCGGTAAAGAAGAAGAGGATGAGCAACTGATTAACGAACTCCTTGATATGATGAACAGATATCATGCTGATTTTACAAATACATTCAGAGCGCTGACACTTGGAAAGTTTGAAGAAACAGCCATGTCAGGAAGTAAAGACTTTTCAGATTGGCTTGAAAAGCGTAAATCAAGGCTGTCAGGACAACAGGAAGGCATTGATGCATCCATACAGCTTATGAAAAATTCAAATCCTTCCGTAATACCTAGAAATCACAGGGTGGAAGAAGCACTGTCTGCAGCTGTCAATAATGGAGATTACAGCGTCATGGAAAATCTTCTGAATATTCTTTCAAAACCATATGCATATTCACCTGAACAGAATGAATATGTAGAACTCCCTGCAGAAAAAAACAAATGCTACAAAACATATTGCGGAACATAAATATAAATTATGTAACTTATAATAAGGGCTTCAGCCCTTATTTGATTTAAATGGGAATAATTGAATTCATATGCTTATGTACCATGTTTTTATGATTGATAGTTTACATAATGTCAGATTATAATGAAAAGGATTTTGCACCATAAATACGCAAAAATAACAGACAGGAGAAAAAATATGGCAAAAACAAAGACAGGCAGGTTATTAGCATTAGTGACTACTATGATGTTAATATTATCATTATTCACAACAGCATTTGCTGAAGGAAATGACTTATCAGAATATAACAATGCACTGGCGGCAGTTAATGAAGCAGATTACACTGCAGAATCATGGACAGCATATCAGGAAACGGTTATTTCAAATGAAGCATCGGAAGACGATGAACAATCAGTAATTGATGAAAAAACAGCAAATATTGTTGCAGCTCAATCCAACTTAGAAGCTGTATCAACAGAGTCAGTTGAATCAGTTGATTTTACAGAATATAATGATGTGACAGCTGCAGTTTCAGAAGAAGATTATTCGGTAGAATCATGGGCAATATACATGGAAATTCTGGCGGAAAATGAAATGACAGAAGAAAACAGTCAGGAAGAAGTGGATGCTGCTGTGGCAAACATAATCGCAGCTCAGGACGAATTAATTGAATTGCCTGAAGGAACAGTCACAACATCTTCTGCAATAAAAATCAAGGAATCCATAGTTGTTTATGACATTATTAATGGATATGTTACAGGATATGAAGACGGTACTTTCAGACCGGACAGAAACATTACAAGAGCAGAAATTGCACAGTTGCTTTCTGGCATAATATTTAACGAAGGAACAAATGATTTTGAACTGACAGACATTTCAGGACAATGGTATACAGAAGCTGTAGAAAAAATTGTTAAATTAGGAATCATGCAGGGACAAGGAAACGGAGTATTCGGTCCGGACAAAAACATGACAAGACAGGATTTTGCAATAGCTATTGTAAATATGCTTGATACTTCAGCAGCAGGAAATGAAGATGTATCGTTCACTGACATTGAAAATTCATACGGTAAGTCAAGCATTGAATATCTTGCATCTATAGGTGTAATCAATGGATATGAAGATGGAACTTTCAGACCGAATGGAGAAATAACAAGAGCTGAAGCAGTTGCTATGATAAACAGGCTTCTTGCAGAAAACCTGGCAGATGTACAAGCTGATGCATCACTGTTTTCGGATTTATCCGAACACTGGGCAGAAAATGATGTACTGACGGCTGCTGTAATAATATTGATTGAAGAAGAGAATTAGAAAATAAAATGAACAAAAAGGAATGCTTGGATGACAATAGCGTTCCTTTTTGTTTTTTTGTTGAAAAATGTTGGAAATTAAGTTAGAATATTTGTAATATAATTTTAAACATTTTAATTATAGTAAAAATCATGAGGGGCTATGGATATGGAAACTAAAAATATGATAGAGAGCATTAAGAAATATGATAAATTAATCATTGTTTTCACTGTCTCGCTGCTTCTTTTTGGGGCTGCGGCTCATTTTAACACCTTTTTTGAGAAAATAATGTCTGTGGCCACATATCTTACATGGCACAGCTTGTTTGAATTCGCAAGTATATTAGCAGCTTTTTCAATATTTCTTGTAACCTATTATGTTTATGATGAATCGGGGAGCCTTCGAATGATATTGCTTGGCTGTACGTTCCTTGCAATGGGATGCCTCGATACATTTCATACATTAAGCTTCAAAGGTATGGCTGACTTTTTCATTTCAAATGACAGTGCGAACAGAGCCACAACATTTTGGATTTTTTCTAGGCTTATAGGAAGTATAGGATTTCTTGAAGCAGTGACTATTCCCATTAATGTTAAATGCAAGTATAACAAATGGATTTTTGTAGTCCCCTCAGTGATAACTGTTGTTGTTCTGCTCATCATTGCGACTTATTATCCTCATGTGTTTCCTGCCATGTATGTGGAAGGAAAGGGGCTAACAGCAGCAAAAATTGCTACTGAGTATCTTATAGTATTCATAATGGGAATAACATTCCTGAAAAATGCTGCAGATTACAAATATGAAAAATCAAATCAGGAATATCTTTTTATGATTTCAGTCCTTTTGTCAATTTTCAGCGAGTTCGCTTTCATAAGTTATGGAAGCGTCTATGATGCTTTCAATTATCTTGGGCATATTTACAAGATTGTGGCTTACTTTATATTGTTCAAGGTGATTTATGTAGAAAATGTAAGTATTCCATATCGTGAAATGAAAAAAACAAAAAATGAACTGAAAAAATATTCTGAAAATCTTAATTATCTTGTAAAGCAAAGAACAACGGAACTTGAAGAGATGAATGAAACACTGATGAAGGATCTGGAATACGCCAGAGAAATGCAGCGTTCCATGCTTCCTTCACAGATGCCAAAGAACATGAAAGTTTCATTTCAGGCTGAATACCTGCCTGCCGAACGACTGAGCGGAGACTTTTACAATGTTATTAAGCTAGATGAAAACAATATTGCAATTTACATAGGAGATGTGTCCGGACATGGTGTTTCAGCGGCTATGCTTACTGTGTTTGCAAATCAGAACATTGTTTATACAAATGATGAAGATTTAGAAATAATAACTCCGGGATTTGTGCTCAAAAAAATGTACAAGTCATTCAACAAAACAAATTTCAATACTGAAGCGTATCTTGTTATGCTATATGGAATTTACAACACAATTACCGGATGTTTCACATATGCTTCAGGAGGACTTAACGAACCTCCCATTTTAATAAAGAAAAATGGTGATATTATTGAACTAAACACCAGCGGATTTCCCATATGCAAACTTGGCGAATACTTTATGCCGTTTTTTGAGGACAGCATTGTAAATCTTGAGCCAGGAGACAAAATCATGTTCTATACTGACGGTCTGGTTGAAGCAAAAAATATGGACGGTGAAATTTACGGACAACAAAATATGAAAGACTTTTTAAGACTTAACACTTCACTTGGAGCAGATGATCTTAAGAATATTGTGAAGGAAAACTTGTTTTCACATTTGGGGAATGAAAAAAAACTAATGGATGATGCAACATTTTTAATAATGGAAGTGCATTAGAGTCCAGCGCTGAACCGTGATTATACATATATAGAACATTCCAGAAAAGCAGGAAATTCTGTCAGGGAGATTATTATGATAAATGTAGTTTTGGACTTAAAGACCAGGGAATACATTATGATAAACGGCGGAACCGTTACAATCGAAAAGGTTAAGAGCGGATGCGGATGAACGTCTGCAGCCATTCCAAGAGCTCGGTTAGGTGAA
Organism: Sedimentibacter sp.; assembly: GCF_029265225.1. Classification (GTDB taxonomy): domain Bacteria; phylum Bacillota; class Clostridia; order Tissierellales; family Sedimentibacteraceae; genus Sedimentibacter. Next base: position 1,459 of record NZ_JAJUJR010000107.1, on the reverse strand, counting down.
CCGATTATAAAAGAGAAATTCGATTTATATGATGTGGATATGGTTAAGATTTACATATCCAAAAATCTTACTCCCAAGGGTAATGACATTCATATCAGATTCAGCAGTTTGTTTGGAATCTTTAAAAATTTGGATGTTTTCGGATTTGAGATATAAAAGTTATAAATTGTAATGCCATTACGGTAGACGTAATGGCATTTTTTGTTACAATAGTTTTACATTTTCAGCTAATTAGTATGCGTATATCATTGCTCCTGATTTGAAAGCCACTTGCTTTGATAGAATCCACTGGTTTGTGGTTGTGTTGTCATAATAAAACATGGCTCCGTTTGTGGGGTCAGCTCCATTTAATGCTTCCTTTGCTGCCTGTATGGCTTGAGCGTTGGCAGGGTTGTTTATCCAGCCAGTTTGCACAGGTGTGAACTGGTAATATCCGCCTATATAATGGTACACTACATCTTTTATAGTGTTTGGCCATAGATTGCTTTCGACTCTGTTCATTACAACAGCGCCAACGGCAACCTGAGCTTCGTATGGCTGTCCCTGTGCCTCAGCCATTATTAATCTTGAAAGAATGTCTAGGTCCTCGGCAGTGTATGAAGCAGTTACAGTTGCGGCTTCAGGAACCGCTGCAGTCTGTTCAACAACTTTTGCAGGTTCAACGACAGGATTTGAAACTTCGGTAACAGTTTGTGCCGGAGCAGGATTTTGTGGGGCTGCCGGTTGAGCAGCAGGTGCAGCAAATGTTTTTGGAATGTTAAGTACCTGACCGATGTCTATGTAATTAGTGTAAATGTTGTTAGCTCTTCTCAGGTCAGATAATTCAATATTGAATTTTTTAGAAATTAAATACAGCGTGTCTCCTTTTTGGACGGAATAAATCTGGCAGGGAACATAAAGTTCTTGTCCAATACTTAAGTTGTAATTTCTTAGATAGTTGTCATCCATTAATTTTCCTACTGTTGTGTTGAAAAGACGGCTGATTTTATAAAGTGAATCACCGCTGACTGTTTTGTAAGTTGCAGCATATGCATCGCCTGATACAGAAAACGATATGCCAATAGTGAGACTTGTAGTCAATAGAATTGATTTGATAGTATTTTTTTTCATTTTATCCTCCTTAGCCTTCCAGGTTAGTTGACGGATTAGGGTTGAGGTACCCCGCCTTAACAAAGGCTTCACCCCGGTAAATAATCCCCGGTACTCATTGTGAGATTCGGCTATAAAAATTGTAATGTAAATGTAACAGGTTATCAATGGTAAGTCATTGCATGACAGGGCATATGATGAATATGAAGAAATTTATTCAAAATGATTCAAAGTTTTAAGCTTATTGGTATAAGTTGACACTGAATTTTAATTCTGTTATAGTCGTTATATATGAAAGAGGACGGAAGCATGTCATTTAAGATTCAGGTGAACCACAGCAGAGCTAGAGTTGGAATATTGCCTGATGTTA
>NZ_JAJUJR010000469.1 GCF_029265225.1 Sedimentibacter sp. | reverse complement strand
CAGCTGTTAAAGCCGGAGCAGTGGTAATAGACAACAGCTCAGCTTTCAGACTTAATGATGATGTTCCTTTGGTGGTTCCAGAAGTAAATGCAGAAGACGTTAAAAACCATAAGGGAATAATTGCAAATCCAAACTGCTCAACAATTATTGCACTGACTGCTTTGAACGAGCTCAACAAATATGCGAAGATAAAAAGAATGGTTGTATCAACATTCCAGGCTGTTTCGGGAGCAGGCGTAAACGGAATAAGAGAACTGGACCAGCAGATTGCAGACATAAGCAAAGGAAGCCCCGTTGAAATAAAGACATTTGCTCATCAGATTGCGTACAATGTAATACCGCAAATAGGCGATTTTGATGAAATGGGATATTCACAGGAAGAAATGAAAATGCAGAATGAAGGAAGAAAGATTTTCCACAATCCTGATTTGAAGGTAAACTGCACATGTGTGAGAGTACCTGTTTACAGAAGCCACTCTGAATCAATTACCATAGAAACAGAAAAGGAAATTACTCCTGAAATGGCAAGAGAACTTCTTGCAAAGGCTGACGGAGTAAGACTGGTTGATGACCCTGCAAATAAGAAATATCCAATGCCTCTTGACACATCAGACCAGGATTTGATATTTGTAGGAAGAGTCAGAAAAGACATAAGCCAGGACAATTCACTTGTGCTGTGGTGCTGCGGCGACCAGGTAAGAAAAGGTGCTGCAACAAATGCAGTTCAGATTGCAGAAGTGCTTGTAAAGGAACACTTACTATAATGATGAAATAAACGGTTTGCCATTTCTCAGACTATTGAGAAACTCAGACGCTGTCATCCTGAACGATAGTGAAGGATCTCATCTTTGTTGAAAACATGAGATTCTTCGGCTGTGCCTCAGAATGACAACGTCCAAATATATATTCTGTCATCAACCTAAGGAACGGCTTGCCGTTTCTTTTTTTACAAAAATATGGACAAATGTTCGAAAATATTATAAAGTATAGGTATTCAGGAGGTGTCAAATTGGATGCAGCAATAATTGCAATGCTTATATTATCAATAATTATAAATGTTGTCCTTTTATGGAAAACATCTAAAAGGGATATGGAAGAGCACATAATATCTGAATTAAAAATAAATTTGAGCCAGAACAACATGAATCTCATAGATTCAGTAAGTAAAAAAATATCCGATTCAGAACAAAAACAGCTCAGAGAAATCCTGACCAACAAGCTTGAAACAGTGGAGAGGATGGAGAAAAACACAAACAGGATGACAGAGTCGTTCATGAATTTTTCCCAGACAACATCAAAGTCATTAAATGAAAATTTCCAATCCCTTACGGAACGTGTGGGAACAAATCTTGATAAAATTAATATGCGTGTTGAGGAAAGGCTCAGCGAAGGATTTGAAAAAACAAACAAAACATTTGCCAACATTCTTGAAAGACTATCTAAAATAGACGAAGCACAAAAGAAGATTGACAGCCTGTCAACAAATATAGT
>NZ_JAJUJR010000457.1 GCF_029265225.1 Sedimentibacter sp. | reverse complement strand
GGAGCTGTAAGCATCAAATCCATCATAAAGTCCCATTTGTCTTCAGGAAATTCTTCAATGGGGCAAACAGTCTGAATGCCTGCTACATTAACAAGAACATCAACCTTTGAATATTTTTCAACTGTGAAATCTACCAGTCCCTTGCAGTCTTCTCTTTTGCTTAAATCAGTCTTGAAATAATCTCCGCCAATTCTCTGGGCTTCTTCTCTTAACTTTTCTTCATTAATGTCAGCCATGATGACTTTGGCTCCATCTTTTGCAAATGTTTCGGCAATGGCAAGACCTATACCGCTGGCAGCTCCTGTAACTATACAAACTTTATTTTCTAACATTTTTCTCCTCCATATTTAAATTTCAATTGGTTTTAAGTCTTCTGCAATTATAAGTGTAGCACCAGTTGCAGCCTGAACCTGTTCCACTGTGAATTCAGGATTGATTTCCTTAAGAACTATTCCTTTGTCTGTTACTTCCATAACTCCCATTTCAGTGATAATCAGGTCAACTGCATTGACAGCAGTCAAAGGCAGTGTGCATTGTTTCAAAATCTTGTGGTTTCCTTTTGCAGTGTGATTCATGGCTACAATAACTTTTTTTGCTCCTGTCACCAGATCCATTGCTCCGCCCATGCCCGGAACCATTTTGCCTGGAACCATCCAGTTTGCCAGGTTTCCTTTTTCGTCAACTTCAAGTGCTCCAAGAACTGTTGCATTTACATGGCCGCCTCTTATTATGAGGAATGATTCAGCACTATCAAAAAACACTCCGCCGGGATTGATTGTAACGTGAATTCCCCCTGCGTTTACAAGATATGGATCTTCATCGCCCTTTTCAGGAGCAGGACCCATTCCTAGAAATCCGTTTTCTGACTGAAGTGTAATTTCAATGTCCTCAGGAATAAAGTTTGCTACCATTGTAGGCAGACCTATTCCAAGATTTACTACGTCCCCGTCGTGGAGTTCCTTTGCAACTCTTCTTGCTATATATTCTTTATCATCCATCACGCATTACCTCCCACTATATAATTTACGAAAATTCCCGGAGTCATAACGTCATCAGGATCAATTTCACCAACCTCAACAATTTCATCTGCTTCCACAATTACAATGTCTGCTGCCGTAGCCATTAATGGATTGAAGTTTCTTGTTGCCTTCTTGTATCTCACGTTTCCCTTTTTATCAACCTTTGCTCCAACAATCAATGCAATATCAGCCTTAAGAGGTTTTTCAAGCAGATATTCCCTGCCGTCTACAGTGATGATGTCCTTGCCTTCTGCTACAACAGTGCCAAGCCCTGTCGGCGTCAATATTCCCCCCAGACCTGCTCCTGCAGCTCTTATGCGTTCTGCCAGCGTCCCCTGAGGAACAAGTTCAACTTCAAGTTCTCCGGAATTCATCTGGTTGCCTGTTTCCTTGTTTGTACCAATGTGAGAAGCTATCAGTTTTTTAACCTGCTTGTTTACAATTAATTTTCCAATGCCTATTTCAGGAAATGACGTGTCGTTTGCTATTAGAGTAATATCCTTTACGCCTTTTGCAACCAGTGCATCAACCAATACATATGGGTTCCTGCATCCCAGAAAACCGCCGACCATTATTGTCATTCCGTCTTGAATCATATTCACAGCTTCTTCTACAGAAATCAGCTTGTTCAAATTTATTCC
>NZ_JAJUJR010000339.1 GCF_029265225.1 Sedimentibacter sp. | reverse complement strand
CATCAGAAAAAATAAAACTGACAATATTGTATATGTATTTTTCGGAGACGGAACTGCAAACAGAGGCGCTGTTTATGAAGCAATGAATCTTGCTTCCGCATGGAAGCTTCCGGTGCTTTTCATATGCGAAAACAATCAGTTTGCTATTTCCACACATGTTTCAGAAGCTTCACCCGTTAAAAATCCAGGAGCAGACAGAGCTCAAGCCTATGGAATACCTTCAAAAATAGTTGACGGCACAGATGTGCTGGATGTATATGAAGGTGCCAAGGAACTTGAAGAATACGTAAGAAGCGGAAACGGTCCTGCCATACTTGAAGCCAAGTCATACAGATGGAGAGGTCATTTTGAAGGTGACCAGATGAAATATCGTGATGCAAGTGTGACTGAAGAATGGATGAAAAAGGACAGCGTTGAAAAAATGGAAAAATATCTGTTGGAAAACAATTTAATAACAACAGATGAAATCAGTAAAATTCGTGAAGAAATAAATGCTGAACTGGATAAGGCTATTGAATTTGCAGAGGCAAGCCCTGCTACCCCTGCGGAAGAAATTTATGAATATTTGTATGTTAAATAATGAGGAGGAATTAATATGCTGGTAACTTACGGACAGGCAATTGGCGATGCTATAAAAGAAGAAATGCGTAAAGATGATAATGTAATTTTATATGGCGAAGATGTTGCACAAATGGGAAATATTTTTGGTATAACAAAAGGAATCCTTGAAGAATTCGGATCTGACAGGGTAAAAAACACACCTATTGTTGAAACTGCCATAATTGGAAGTGCCATTGGAGCTGCCGTTACAGGACTAAGACCATGCGTTGAATTGATGTATGCGGATTTTTCGCTTGTTGCATTCAACGAGCTGTTCCATTGCGTAGGCAAATGGAGATACATGCATGGACCTGAATTCAAACTTCCACTGGTTGTAAGAAGTGCCATGGGTTCTTCCTTTGGTGCAGGAGCTGAACATTCAAACTGTCTTGAAAGTCTGTATATGCATGCTACAGGACTTACAGTTGTTAGCCCTTCATGTGCATATGATGCAAAGGGGCTTCTTAAAACAGCAATTCGCTCAGACGACCCTGTTCTTTTCTTTGAACATAAACAGCTTTATCAGACAAAAGAAAATATTCCTGATGAAGAGTACACAATTCCTTTTGGTGTTGCAGACGTTAAAAGAGAAGGAACAGATGTAACTGTAATTGCTGTGGGACTCATGGTTAAGAAAACTCTTGAAGCAGCTGAAATTCTTGCAAGCAAAGGTATAAGCATTGAGGTTATAGACCCAAGGACACTTGTTCCTTTTGACAAAGAAACTGTTTTTGAATCTGTAAGAAAAACTCATAGAGTGGTTGTGGTAGAAGAAAGCAACAAGACTGCCGGAATCGGTGCTGAGCTTGCAGCAATGCTTCAGGAAGAAATGTATGATGAATTGGATGGACCGATTGTGAGGGTTGCAGCTTTGGATGTGCCTTTGCCGTACAATATAGCACTGGAAAAATTCTGTATTCCTGATGCAAATAAAATTGTATCTGCCGTTGAAAGTTTGTTTTAATGAAAAGAACTAAAAAAGGAGGAGGGTTAACGCTTCAATCGTTAACATAAAAATATATGAGTGTTGAATTGCTAATGCCCAGGGCAGGTTTAACTATGGTAGAAGGCACCATAGTACAGTGGAAAGTTGAAGAGGGCGCTCAGGTTAAGAAGGGTGACTCAATTCTTGAAATAGAAAACGAGAAAACAACTATGGATTTTGAGTGTACTGCAGACGGATACTTACATATTGTTGCAAAACCAGGAGATGTTGTTGCAGTTGGAAATGTGACAGCTATTGTTGCTGAAACTTTAGACGAATACAAAAGTATTGGAAAGTCTCAATCAAGTGCTGGAAAAAACGAATGTGAAGTTGATAATGAAAAGGTTGAGAAACCACAAACCAGACAAGTTACATCATCTGTAACAAGCAGCGGACATATAAAAGCAACAGGTCTGGCAAAGAAACTTGCAGCTTCGGCAGGGATTGATTTGAAGAAAGTCGAAGGAACAGGACCTAACGGACGAATTGTTGCCAAGGATATTGACGATTACATTAAGAATGTTGAAACTTCCAAAACTTCTGTTTCAGCTGTCAGTGCTGTTCAAAGCGAAACATACGGAAGTCCTGAAATCATACCTTTGACAGGTATAAGACGTTCAATTGCAAAGAACATGTATGAAAGTCTTCAAAACATGGCACAGTCATCAGCTGCAGTTGAAGTTGATGTGACAAAATTGAACGAGATGAGAAAAGTACTTTTGGAAAAGAAGGATTTCATAGGATGTAAGGTTACAATGAATGACATTCTTGCCATGGCTACAGTTAAAGTATTGAAAAAACATCCTCTTGCCAATGCTACATTTGATGGTAAAGAAATAACAACATATCCATATGTGAATCTTTCTGTGGCTGTAGGCGCAGAAAATGGTCTTATGGTACCAGTGCTTAAAAATGCTGACAGAATGACATTATCACAACTCAGCAATAATTTGAAGGATATTGTTGAAAGAGCCAAAGACGGAAAATTGTTAAACGGTGAGCAGTCAGGAGGAACATTTACAATATCAAATGTTGGCATATTCCCTATTGATATAGCAACCCCTATAATAAATCCGCCGCAGGTTGCCATCATGGGATTTGGACGTTCTGTTAAAAAAATGGTTGTTGTTGATGATGAACCTTGCATAAGAACCATGATGAATATATTTGTTACTTTTGACCACAGAGTATTTGACGGACTTGAGGTAGGCAGGATTATGTATGATATGAAGGAATATATTGAAAATCCTGAGCTGATCATGGTTTAAAATATTGTATCCTTACTGGATTGGGAGGTTTTTATGAAAAGTGCAAAAGGGAATGTTAAAAATGTATAT
>NZ_JAJUJR010000395.1 GCF_029265225.1 Sedimentibacter sp. | reverse complement strand
AAATGCACATCTTCTTCCGTTCAGATCAAACATTCCTTATTTGTCAGAATTCTGCTTTATGCAGATTGATAAGGATTTTCCCAAGAACGCAAAGAAAAATGGCGGAGGAATAATTGTTGCAGGAAAAAACTACGGACAAGGATCAAGCCGTGAGCATGCAGCTCTTGCTCCGCTGTACCTGGGCGTAAGGGCTGTATTTTCCAAGTCATTTGCAAGAATACACAAAAGCAATCTTGTGAACAACGGAATAATACCTTTAACATTCAAAAATGAAGCAGACTATGATGACATTGACAAGATGGATGAGATTAAAATAGAAAGACTGTTGAAACAAATCGAAAAAACAACGGTTGTTGTGGACAACATTACGAAAAACAAGCAGTACGAAATGGAATTGAAACTGTCACAAAGACAAATTGAAATCATAAAATCCGGAGGGCTTTTAAATTTTATGAGTCTGAAGAATGCTTAGGAGGCTGCAATGAAAAGAAAAATCACATTGATTCCGGGGGACGGAATAGGACTTGAAATAATGCATGCAGCAACAGAAATTATCGATGCTGCAACTGACACCATTGAGTGGGAGGAAAATATAGCTGGATTTACTGCATATGAAAAATGCGGCGAACTTCTTCCACAGGAAACAATTGAAAGTATAGAAAGAAATAAAATTGCATTCAAGGGCCCCATAACCACACCTGTTGGAAAAGGCTTCAGGAGCATAAATGTGCAGCTTAGACAAAAATTCAATTTGTACAGCAACGTTCGCCCTGTAAAATCATATGAAGGAATAGATTCACTCTACAAGGATCTGGATCTTGTGATCGTGAGGGAAAATTCAGAAGACCTTTACATGGGCATAGAATATATGACAAAGGAAGATGTTGCCCAAAGCGTAAAGGTAATTACAAAAGGGGCAAGTGAACGAATTGCAGATTTTGCATTTAAGGTGGCTGAAAGGGAAAACAGAAGCAAAGTTACTCTTACGCACAAGGCAAACATCATGAAACTGTCCGACGGAATGTTTCTGGAATCAGGACGCAGAGTTTCAGAAAAATATCCGGACATTAAGTTTGAAGATGTAATAGTTGACGCCATGTCAATGAAACTTGTGATGAAGCCTCAGGACTACCAGGTAATAGTTGCCCCTAACTTGTACGGCGACATACTTTCAGACATGGCAGCAGGTCTTGTGGGAGGTCTTGGAATGGCTCCAAGCGCCAACATAGGTGAAGAAACTGCAATATTTGAACCTGTCCACGGTTCAGCTCCCGACATTGCCGGCATGAACATAGCAAATCCCACGGCTGCAATATTGTCAGGAATAATGATGCTTCGCCACATAGGTGAAGATTCGGCAGCGCTGAAAATAGAAAATGCCCTCAAGAAAACTCTTAAAAACAAAAATCTTCACACAAAAGACATAGGTGGAAGCTTGAGCACAACTGAATTCAAGGATGAAATCATTAAAGCAATGTAATCTCCCGGGCTTAAGCCCGGGAGATTTTTTGTGGACTTAAAATAAATTTATCATTATAATATAATAATAAATAAAAAAGGCAGGAAGAAAAATGCCATCAGTAATATTATCACCGGAAATAAATGAGGAAAAACTTTTTAAAAAACTACATATAGAAAAGGGCACGGAAGTCTTTAACAGCGCCTACAAAATAATTGATGAAATAAAGGAATTCATCACAAAGAACATGAACATATCAGCATGGTATACAGAAACCCGCATAAGTGTCATGGGAAATGATGGTGAAGACAACAAAATGTGCATCATCTGCCTTGTATCATCAAAGGATGAAACAGGAATATTTTCCCGGGAAATGATGAATGAGGGCAATTACCTGAAGGGATATCTTTTGTATGAAGCTGCAAACCATGCCTTATTTGAAGCATCTGACAGGTTCAGCCGGTTCATAAGGGAAGAAATGCTCAAAAATGGACGCAAACTTGGGAGAAGGCATTTTGCAGGGGATGGAATAATTGATTTGAACATGCAGGTGGAAATTCTAAGCATTTTAAAAAAGGAAGAAGACGTTTATGTATATATAAATGAAAGAAATGTGCTTTTTCCTGAAAGATTGCTTCTTTACCTGTTTGCAGAAAGTGATTGGGGAAGCTGCTGCAATGAAGATGAAGAAACAAATGAATGCATGAAATGCAAAAATAAAAAATGCCAGTACAGGTATGAAAAATGAAAAAATACGATGTTAATTTTATAAATCAAAATCTAATCATAAAAGCAGAAGAAAATTCAACAGTCGCCGAAATATGTGAAGAAGCAGGCTTT
>NZ_JAJUJR010000190.1 GCF_029265225.1 Sedimentibacter sp. | reverse complement strand
TCAACATGTTTGAAAAAAATCACAGGTGTTGTCAACAATCTGCTGAGTTATGAACAAGGAAAGAAAAATCTTTCCTTGTTTTTAATGTTTATAAAGCTCTTTAAGCTTTTTGATTTCCTCCCCATGACCCTCCAGCTCATTTGGAGTTTCAAGGAAGAAAGGAAGATTGTATAATTTTGGATGGTTTATTATCCTTGAAATTGCTTCTAAGCCTATGCTTCCTTCACCAATGGTTTCATGGCGGTCCTTGCGGCTGTTGAATGGATTTTTGCTGTCATTTAAGTGAATGGCATGAAGCTTTTCAAGTCCTATTATGTTGTCAAACTCATCAAGAACTCCATCAAGGTCATTGACAATATCGTATCCTGCATCATATACGTGGCAGGTATCAAGACATACTCCCACCTTTTCACTTAAATGAACATTGTCTATAATGAGTTTCAATTCTTCAAATGTACTTCCTACTTCTGTTCCCTTTCCTGCCATGGTTTCAAGCAGCACAGTTGTTGTCTGCTCAGCCTTAAGCACTTTGTTCAGCAGATCAGTTATGTACCTGATTCCTGCATCTGCTCCCTGCTTCAAATGGCTGCCTGGATGAAAGTTGTAATAATTGTACGGAATGTATTCCATTCTTTTTAAATCATCTTCCAGAACTTCTGCAGCAAATTCCCTTGTCCTTTCATCTGCCGAGCAGATGTTCAGTGTGTACGGCGCGTGCCCTATGAGTTTTCCAAAATTATTTTCCTTTAACAATATCCTTAATTTTTCCGCATCCAGAGGATCAATTTCCTTTGCCTTGCTTCCTCTTGGATTACGGGTGAAAAACTGAAACGTGTTGGCTCCTATTTTCAGAGCGTCTTTTCCCATTGCTTCATATCCGCCAGAGACAGATAAATGACATCCTATTTTAAACATTTTTCCTCCAAATTAAAAAGCCGCATTGCTGCGGCTATGTTATTGCTCTGTGCAGCTGAACAGCCATGGCACTCCGAACTTGTCGGTCAGCGAGCCGTACAATTTGCTCCAGAATGTCTGCTGCAAATCCATTTCAACAGTTCCTCCAACCTTCATCTTGTTGAACCAGGATTTGATTTTTTCCGTGTCGCTTTCCAGAATTGCTATGTTAATGTTATTGCCTGTTTTAAATGGCATTCCCGGAAAAGTATCAGAAAACATTATTTTCATGTCGCTAATGTTGAGGTAAGTATGCATGATTAAATTTTCCGCTTCCTTTGGAAGTGGATATTCCGGATTTTTTGGACCTTGCCCGAAAGTCATAACTTCATTTTTTTCAACATTAAAAACATCTGCGTAAAAATCAACTGCTTCCCTGCAGTTTCCATTAAAATTCAAATATAAACTTACAGCCATAATTTCTCCTTTACTATATATTTCTATGATTATCATATACCAAAAAATTATTACTCTAATCAAATATATTTTTGTAAATTTGAAACTATATTATTTGTTGTCCTTTGTAAGTTTCTCCGCCGGCATCAGGCATGATACCGTATTTCTCGGACCACAATGTCTTGTATTTAACTGCCTGTGCATGTATTTTGTCTGTTTCTTCCGGTATTGTCTTCATTATTTTGGCTGGAACTCCTGCTACGAGAGAAAACGGCGGAATAACCTGGTTTTCCTTGACAACAGCTCCGGCTGCAACTATGCTTCCTCTTCCTATTACAGCATTGTTCATTACAATTGCCCCCATTCCTATGAGACAGTGATCTTCAATTGTGCAGCCGTGGATTATTGCTCCGTGTCCAACAGTAACATAATCGCCGATTACGGTAGGACTAGCATCTGCAACATGAAGAACGCTTCCGTCCTGGATATTTGTATATTTTCCAATCTTTATGCTGTTTACGTCTCCTCTTGCAACACAGTTGTACCAGAGGCTTGAGTATTCCTCCATTGTGACTGCTCCTATTACATATGAACCGTCTGCTATGTATGTTTTTTCATCAACAGTAGGCATTATGCCTGCAAATTCTTTTATCATATTAACACCTTTCTTATTTTTATGTCTGCCTTATATGTTCATTTCAATTGAATTGCCGAGGTATTCCTGATTATTAAATACATTCAGCAGCTTTATCTTAAATCATAACTACATTACCATATTATGATAATTTGTCAATCATCAATTATTAATTTAATTTTATAAAGCAGCCGCATCTGCATATAATAATATTACCAGGAATAAGAGGAGAATTATGTATAACAAATACAGCATCAAAGCTATTTTGGCCACATTGCTGTTTGAAGCAATGATTGTATACACAGGAGCAAAAAGCTATTTGTCAGGGCAAGAGGAAATTTTCAAATTGTCCATTGCTGCCTTTTTTTGTCTTGCAATTCCTTTTTTGTTAACTCTTGCCGCAAACAGGAAGAAGCTCATTCTGCCTCCGGGATTTCAAATGACTTTGTCTCTTTTTATATTTTCCGCCCTTTATCTTGGAGAAATAAACAAGTTTTACAGCAAATTCTGGTGGTTTGACCTGCTCCTTCACTTTGTATCCGGATTTTACTCAGCAGTTTCATTTCTTTTTCTTATTAAAACCTCAATCATAAAAGAACATGGTACATCTCACAGAAGATTTATATTTTTAAAATCCCTGTGTGCCTTTTGTTTTGCCGTTTCCTTGGGAACGTTGTGGGAAATGTACGAATTTTCCGGAGATTATTTGTTTGGCACAAAAATGGTGAAGGGCGGCCTGGATGACACTGCAACAGATCTTCTGATTATGATTGGTGCAGCCATCATTGCCACATCTTATTATTACTTTAAAAACAGAAAGTCTCCTCTATAAATCAACAATCTTGTAATCATGTCCCGTATATGGCAGAAAAACATTAATGATGTCTGATGTCTTGATTTTCAGGGTGGATGTGTTTATCAAAGGGTGACAGCCCAAATATTCCTGCTCAGCAGTTTCTCTGTCTATAACCAGGCTTACTGCCATCTGTGCATCGTTCATGAGTCCAAGAATGCTTACTGAACCGGGTGTGATTTTTAAATACTTCTCCATGTGATCCCCCTCAGCAAAAGACAGCCTTGAGCTTTCTATTTGCTTTGAAAGATTTTTCGTGAGGAACTTTTTGTCCCCAGGCATCAGCAAGAGGTAAAACTTTGTCCTTGAAGCATTGCATAAGAATAAATTTTTGCATATTTTGATTCCAAGAACATCCTCCACACTTTTCAAGTCTTCTATGGATGATGCCTCACCGTGGTCAACCCTTTCAAACTGTATGCCCAGCTTTTCAAGAATATTGTATGCTTCAATTTCTTTTTCAAGCCTCCCTGCAGGGTCAGGCCTGCTGAAGTAAAGTGTTTTGTCTATGTAAATTTCGCTCATTTAATCTCCCAATGAATTCCTGAATTTAATGAGTATTCGTCCTCAAAAATCTCAGGAATTAAATATATAATGTTGCATTAGATGAAGGTGATTTTCTCCATTCCCTTCATGTAAGGCCTCAAGACTTCCGGTATTGTCACAATTCCGTCTTCTTCCTGATAATTTTCTAGTATTGCAGCAAATGTTCTTCCCACTGCCAGACCGGAACCGTTGAGTGTGTGAATGTATTCAACTTTTTTGTTGTCACTTCTCCTGTACCTTATGTTTGCCCGTCTTGCCTGAAAACCCTCGAAGTTTGAACATGAGGAAATTTCAACATAGCGGTTGTAGCTGGGCATCCATACTTCCAGGTCATATGTCTTGGCAGAGCTGAACCCCAGGTCTCCGGTGCAAAGTTCAACAACCCTGTAGGGAAGATTTAACTCTTTAAGAATTTCCTCAGCAAATCCCGTCAATATTTCAAGCTGGCTGTAAGAATCTTCAGGAGTTGAATACATTACCATTTCAACTTTATCAAACTGATGATTCCTTATGAGCCCCCTTGTATCTCTCCCTGCTGAACCTGCTTCAGCCCTGAAACATGGCGTGTATGCAGTCATGTACAAGGGTAGTCTTGTTTCGTCCAGCACCTCATCCCTGAAAATGTTTGTGACCGGAACCTCAGCTGTAGGTATGAGGTAATAGTCCTTTGAATTTAATTTGAACATGTCATCTTCAAATTTAGGAAGCTGGCCGGTACCTGTCATGCTGTCTTTATTTACCATGAAAGGAGGTGCAATTTCAGTGAACCCGTGGTCAATTGTGTGCTTGTCAAGCATGTAGGATATCAGTGATCTTTCCAGGCGTGCTCCGGCACCCTTAAACATTGAAAAACGCGGCCCTGTTATTTTAACAGCCCTTTCAAAGTCAAGAATGTTCAGTCCGGTTCCAATGTCCCAGTGAGCCTTGGGCTCAAAATCAAACTTTCTGATATTTCCCCACCGCCTTACTTCTCTGTTGTCTGCATCAGTGCTTCCAATTGCAATCTCAGGATTAGGCAGGTTAGGAATTTTTAAAAGCTCTTCTTCGATTCTTAAGTCAATTATCTTGATATCATTGTCAATAACCCTTATCCTATCAGCAAGGTTTTTCATTTCTTTCAATATGTCTGAAACATCCCTGCCTTCCTTTTTCATGGCAGGAACCTGTTTTGACACATTGTTCTGCTCTGATTTCATGGTCTCTGATTCAACAAGCTTTTTTCTTCTTTCCGTGTCAAGTTCAAGAATACTGCCAATGCTCAGATCAGGATTTCTCTTTTTTAGAAGTTTTTCAACTTCATCAGGATTATATCTTATTTTTTTAATGTCTAACATATTACCTCCATAAAGAATTGCTTGAACAAAAGCTGCTTCATGCATGTACTCCTGCAATGAAATTACTCTTTTTCCTATATAAAAAAGTTGCTCCGCAACTCCGCTAGGGGGACCTATGTCCCCCTTCGGCGTAAAAATACTAACGTATTTTTACTGAGCACCCCCCTTGACGGCAAG
>NZ_JAJUJR010000129.1 GCF_029265225.1 Sedimentibacter sp. | reverse complement strand
GATTGCAGCCGTAATATGCAAAAGTTGACAATACTTCGCTTAAGGAGCCGGTTACATGGGGAACGTTGAAAACAATGCTCACTTTGTTGTGATTATCTTCAATCAGCAGTTTTTTTGAAACTGCAGCAAAGCGGGTGTAGTTTTTCTTCTGGTCATTGATTTGTTTTTCAAGAATTTTAAGTCCGTAGCGCTTTGCAGCTTCTTCTGAACATATGCAGGCAGCGCTTCTTTCATTGCGATGTGCAGTATTTTGTGCTGCTACAGCTGTGTTTATTTCATCCATTGCCCTTAAGTTATGCTTCGTGATGTATGAGCCGCACTGAGCCAGAGCCTGAGGATGAGAATAAACCTCCCTTATGTCTTCAATCTGCGCATCAGGAATGCATGCCAGGCAGTGGTCCACTTTTTTCTCATATGTGTGGTTAATGAACAAATCATACTTTAAAAGGAGGTCATAAACATCATTTATGTAACCTGCAGTTGAATTTTCTATGGGTACAATTCCTATATCGGCCGTTTCATCATAGACTGCCTTGAACACATCTTCAAATGTTGTCCTGTTTATGAGTTTCGCCTCATTGAACAAAGCCTTTGAAGCACTTTCGGAATAAGAACACTCAAGTCCCTGGTAACACACAACTTTAACTTCAGACTTATCCCTGCATTCTTGATTTAGTATTTCCAGAACAGGATTCAATTTATACCCGTATCTGTTGTCAATGGATTTTTGCATATTGTGAAAATATTTATATTCCATGTCATAATCTCCTGACGATATTTCTGAGTATTCTGTTCCAGATACATTTTTGTCAGTCAGGATTATTTCTTCCAGCACAGCCATTCGTTTTTGGAACAAATCCTTCATTGCCGCATCATATTCATTTAATTTTCCCTTCAAATATTCATAGTCCATAAAACACCTACATTGCCCTTCCAACTGTACTAGCGATCATATTTAACTTTCTCATTGTTTCCTTGAATTCACCGTAAGTCAGCGACTGTGCCCCATCGCAGAGCGCATTTGCCGGGTCATTGTGAACTTCAATGATCAGACCGTCGGCACCGGCAGCAACTGCTGCCATTGACAGCGGCTCAACCATCCAGTTCATTCCTGCGGCGTGGCTTGGGTCCACAATTACCGGCAGGTGGCTGAGTTTCTTTAGAGCCGGTATGGCACTTATGTCAAGAGTGTTCCTTGTGTATGTTTCAAAAGACCTTATGCCTCTTTCACACAAAATAACATCCTCGTTTCCTTCGCTCATGATGTATTCAGCAGACATAAGAAGCTCTTCCAGAGTATTTGAAAATCCTCTTTTCAAAAGAACAGGCTTGTTGGTTTTTCCAACCTCCTTCAGCAGTTCAAAGTTCTGCATGTTGCGGGCACCAATCTGAAAAATATCAACGGAATCCAGGAACATTTCTATGTGAGCAGCATTGGTAATTTCAGACACTATGGGCATCCCTGTTTCATCCTTTGCAAGGTTTAAAAGCTCCAGCCCGTCAGCTTTAAGTCCCTGGAAAGAATAAGGCGATGTTCTCGGTTTCCATGCTCCTCCCCTTAAAATTGCAGCTCCTTGTTCATTGACATTTTTGGCTATGTCTATTATCTGCTCCCTGCTTTCAACAGAACAAGGCCCTGCCATTACAACAACATTGGGTCCTCCTATTTCCACATTGCCAACTTTAACAACTGTATTTTCCGGATGAAGTTTTTTGTTCGCTTTTTTATAAGGTTCCTGGACCTTAATGATTTTCTCCACATTTTTGTTCAGGTATATGGAGTTTATGTCAAGTACAGTAGTGTCCCCAACAAGTCCAAGCACCGTTGTGCTCTGCCCCACTATGGAATTGACCTGTATGCCGTATTTGTCAAGCATCTCTCTGATTTTTAATATTTCTTCATCCTTTGTTCCATTTTTAAGTACAAGTATCATAATTGCCTCCGATTATATAATTTTAAAATATAAATAAAAATAAAAAAACCTTCCGAATCCTATAATTAAATAGGGACGAAAGGTTATAATTCCGCGGTACCACCCAAATTCAGCCTGCGCTGCACTTTTTCGAATACAAAAATATTCTATCCCTGTAACGTGGGAATACGTCCTGGCCTACTTCATTCAGCCAGTCAGCTCAAGAGGGAACTTCAAAATGATTTCTCTAATACCCGCTTTCAGTCTACGACGGGTACTCCCTGTTAGATTCGTCAGATTTACTTTCATCTGTCACAGCCGTTATATATTTTTTACATGATATAATCAAAACCAGTTATTGTCAACAACATTTTTCGAATTTTCCAAACAACAAGCAACAAATACAAATTTGCAGCCTGCATTTTCCGTTTAGTAATTTTTTCAGGTATCCGCATTTCTAATGGTAAAATTCAAAATTGATACAACAGCATGCTTAAGCTCAGTCCAGGCATGTCGTTATCATTCAATTTGACTCTTGCAGTTAGGACATTTTACGATTACTTTTCCTTTATCCGTGGGAACGCGCAGCTTTGTTCCGCAGCTTGAACAAACTTTGACTCTATGGTCTACAAGGCTTAAAACCTTTGATTGGTCAAGGCCTACCACCACATCATCTCCGATTAAAAATGTTGGAACACCTGTCACTTTTCTTCTCATCATTTCCTTGCGCGCTTCCGGATCTGCACTTATATCTCTTTCCACATAGTGGATTTTATTTTCTGAAAGGAACTCCTTTGCCGTGGTGCAGTAAGGTCATGTCTTTGATGTAAACAATGTGACATTTTTCATATAACCCCTTCTTTCACATTTTTGATATAATAATTCTATCATAACATATTAATATTTAAGTGACATTGTCACAATTATTATCAGGTTATTTTTCCCATGTGAGAAGTCTTCTTTCCCCGTCAATATTCTTGATATCTGTAATGTCCTGGCTTACTTCCAGCACTCCCTTGTATGTTCCTGACACGCCTCTCAGTGCAAAATACTGAATTAGAATTAATTTTCCTTTAACATTTATCCAGAACCTTGCTGAATCTTCTTTTCCTGCCCGGAAGCTCTCAATTATTTCTTCCACAATGTGCACGCTTTGCGGCGGATGGCAGTTGTTTACGCTTCGCCCTATAACTGCAGGAGAACGGGGAAAAATCCTGTCCTTTGTGTTACTAAAGTATCTGACTTTGTTGTTTTCATCAACAAAGGTAAGGTCAACAGGCAAGGCGTTGAATATCATCAAAATTTCTTCAAAGTTCATTTCACCTGTTTCAGTTTTGAAAACACCAACCGCAGACATTTCATGAGATGGAGATTCAGGAATACTTTCCTTGACTTTATTTATAAACGGAAAACCATATTCCAGACTTTGCCTGTGCATTTCATACCAGTCTTTTTCGCTTAACACTTCGCAAGCAGCCGGAATCAAAATCAGCTCTTCCTTTTTCTTTACTCCCAGAATTCCAAAAAACAACCTTGCTATTGAAATGTTAATCTGCTGTTCATTGGAGCTTTCATCCTTCACAGTCTGAATGGCCGTTTTTAATTGTTCTCTCACTTCATCATGGAGAGCCCACATTACAGCAAGGCCTTCAAATCTTGGCATTGCTTTTTCCATGTACGGAAACAGTATATTTTCTTTTTTTATGTAATGATCATTAAATTTTTCAAGCTCCAAAAGCTTTTGAAGTATTTTTTCTTTTTTAACTTTTAAGTCAGGCTCCTTGAGCAAATTTTTTATTTCATCTGTTTTTTCAACCAGTGCTTTATTTTCCTCAAGCATGTCATCAACATAATTGTCATTTTTTGGTTTTTCCCACTTGTAGACTGACAGGCTCTTGTAAAATGCATTGATTGCCTTGTCAAGATAAATCAAAATATCATGAGGCTTTGTTCCTTCATCAAGAAGGCTTTTGAAAACTTCAAAAGCTTCCTGAGGGCTTACCTTTTCAATAAATTCCTTGTGTCTAAGATACAGCTCCTGGCCGTCAGCCCTTTCCCCCAGCCCTTTTACATATTCTTTAAGATTTTCTGTTCTTTCTTCAAAACTATTCATAATTCACCCCTGATTATAAGCGTAATAATGACGCGTTTAAACTTACTTATTAAATATACCCATCATTCAAAATGTGAAACGTTAAAATTCAAATTCATAAAAAAACCTGTTCAATGATTGCACTGAACAGGTTTTTAAGCTAATTATTTCCCTATGCTTTTAATAAGCCTTAGGATGTTGTCCATGGTTGCTTCCATGTTTTCCTTGCTTTTTGTGCGGCTCTCAGCAAAGTCCTGTGGAAGCCTGTTTATTGTGAAGATTGATGAAACTCCCATTTCATAGGCTTCGTCAATTCCAGTATCTGCTCCTCCGACTACTACAGTGACAGGGACATTTTTTTTCTTTGCTCTTTTTGCAACTCCAATGACAACCTTGCCTCTTAAGCTTTGAGTGTCAATTTTTCCTTCACCTGTAAAAATCATGTCTGCACCTTCGATTACTTGGTCAAATCCAACAGTGTCAAGCACTGTTTCAATTCCCATCTGAAGCTTTGAATCAAAAAATGCAATCATTCCGGCACCCATTGCTCCTGCAGCGCCTCCCCCGGGCACATTTTGCAAATCAATTCCAAGGTCTTTTTTTATAACATCGCATAAATTTCTAAGCCCCTTATCAAGCTCCACAACCATGTCCTTGTCGGCGCCTTTCTGAGGGCCGAAAATATAAGCAGCTCCGTTTGTTCCGAACATAGGATTATCAATATCGCACATAGTTACAATTTCAATGTCAGCAATAAGACAAGAGCGCTGTGACAAGTCTATTTTTGAAATGTCCTTCAGTGTTCCTCCAACTGGAATGAACTCTTTTCCGTCTTTGTCGTAGAATTTTACTCCTACAGCCGCTGCTGCTCCACATCCGCCGTCATTTGTGCTTGAGCCTCCAAGTCCCACAATTATTTTTTTGCATCCTTTTTTTGCTGCAGCCATAATAAGCTGGCCTACTCCATATGTGGTAGTCTTTTTCGGGTCTTTTCTGTTTTCTACGAGCGGAAGACCGGCACAGCTTGCCATTTCTATTACTGCTGTTTCTCCATCATTGATGGTTCCGTAAAATGACTGCATGTCTTCAAAATACGGATCTTTGACAGTCTCATTTATTTTCTCTCCTCCAACGGCTGAAAGAAAGCAGTCTACACTGCCTTCTCCTCCGTCAGCCACAGGAATGGACACAACCTGACAATCAACAAAGTGCTTTTTAACCTTTTGTGACATAATGCCGCATATGATTTCAGAACTTAATGTGCCTTTAAAAGAATCGGGAATCAAAATTACCTTTTTCATAAATTACGACCTCATTATTCTATTACCATTACAGATACTCCGTCCGGAATAACCGTAACAGTTGCACTGGCATTGCCAAGTATTTCTTCAGCCTTTTTCAATGCCTCTTCTACATTTTTGGCAGGTATCATGTGGAAATCCATAACAGTCTGGTCATCTGAATCTGAAACATAAATAACCCTGGCCTTTTGAAGAACGCGGATGAAAACCTGTGACTGCCACTGGTCTGCTTCTGTTTTGTTTCTGTCTCTTGACATGAACGCATCAAGAGTCTTCTTAATGTCCTGCTCATCCCTGAAAGTATTGTAGAATACATCTCCTCCATGACCGTCATTTGATTTTGCAAGCATGATGATTACTCCGTCCTGTTTAACGGTCACTTCTGCAGCGGTCATTCCCTTTACTGCCTGATAGATGTTCTGGTCAAGAGGATATCCTCCGTTTGTTGAAATAGCTATGTCAGCAGGAACGGCTTTTACCTGGCAGAGTTTTGAAAGGAATTCACAACCCTTGGCATGAGCTTCTTCCATATCTCCGGCAACAGCATAAATAACTTCTTTTTCTGCATTTATTACAACATTGACAATGAATGATAAATTTGCTTTTCTTGAAGCCCACATCATGTCCTTGTGGATTGGGTTTCCTTCAAGAATGCCTGTTCTTGATTTAGGGTCAGCAATAAACTCTGAACAGTGGTTGGCAAGAACCGTCTGGCGGCTTGCAATTCCAGGAAGCACGCTTTTTCTTCCGCCTGAATAGCCTGCAAAGAAGTGTGGTTCAATGAATCCTTCTGCAACAAGAAGGTCTGCCTCATGGGCAAGCTTGTTGATAATGAGCTCACCCCCTGATGGAAGAATTCCTAATTTTACGAGCATGCTTTCGTCATCACAGTCATGAATGTAAATCTTTTCGTTATTTACAATTTCTTCTCCGAATTTTGAAACAAGTTCATCCTTTGTAGTTTCTCTGTGGCAGCCTGTTGCAATAAGAATAGTGATATCGGCTTTTGGATTTCCTTTTCTTATTTCTTCAAGCATAAGGGGCATGATAACCTTGCTTGGTACCGGTCTTGTG
>NZ_JAJUJR010000283.1 GCF_029265225.1 Sedimentibacter sp. | reverse complement strand
CTACGGTGGAGGCTATAAATGCGCTCCAAAAGCATTGATTAATGACGGAGTTATAGATATTTGTTTCGTAAATAAAATGTCGAGATTTAAGATTTTAGGCCTTATAGGAAGTTATAAAAATGGAATGCATCTGGAAAATGAGAAGCTTAAAGATTACATCACATACAAAAAATGCGAGAAAGTGAAAGTCATAAGCCAGGAACCTGTCAACCTTTGTGTTGACGGTGAAAATCTTGTATTTGAACAGCTTGATATTGAAATTGTTCCTGAATCATTGAATTTCCATCTCCCTAAAGGAGTGACGATTCAAGGATCAATACTTGAAAATGCTAAATAAAAAGACGATTCTTAATTGAATCGTCTTTTTATTTAAGCTTTACTGGTTGATTGTAAGTCTTTCTGTCAAAGCTGTATTTTTCATCACAGAGTTTACAACCTGTGTTCCCACAAGTGTAACAACCACAAATTCTCCTATTGCCACATACAATGCATTCAGCAAAAAAGGCGTCTGGAACAGATATGTGAGCTCAAGTCCCACAAAAATCGCATTTGACAAAACAGGTCCCAAACTTGCCAGATACATTGATTTTTTGTTGTATCCAAAAGTTTTTCTTATAGTTACAATGTACAATATTGCAACCAACGTTGCAAATGAACCAACAACAACGTCAATTACGCCCAGAGGGCTTGTGAAGTTAGCCAATATGCATCCAAGGACAAGTCCCAGGCCATACTTTGGCTCTATAAACGCGAAAAGCACCAATATTTCAGATACACGAAACTGTACCTGTCCATAGCTCATAAATGCAAACGCATAGGTTAGTGCTGCATATGCTGCCGCTATGAGAGCAGTGTGTGTTAAAAATTTCAAATTATTTTTTTCTCTTTTTTCCATAAAAAAAACTCCTTTCGAATAAACAGATTCTCGGAGTCACTAAAAAAACCTTGATTTTTAAAGTGGGTGCCAAGAAAACACTTGGAGATTCTGAATTGACAGAATCTCCATTGTATATAATTTTTATTATCTCTTGCTGAACTGAGAAGCTCTTCTTGCTTTTTTCAAACCGTATTTCTTTCTTTCCTTCATTCTTGAATCTCTTGTCAAGAATCCGGCTTTTTTAAGTATTGGTCTTAATTCTCCGTCTACCTGAAGAAGTGCTCTTGAAATACCGTGTCTGATTGCTCCGGCCTGGCCAGTGTATCCGCCTCCGTTAACATTAACCAATACGTCATACTGTCCTAATGTATCAGTAATCACCAATGGTTCTCTAACGATAGTTCTTAAAGTTTCATACTTGATGTAGTCTTCCAAATCTCTTTTGTTTATATTGATTTTTCCAGTTCCTGGAACTAATCTTACTCTAGCGATGGCTTTTTTTCTTCTGCCTGTTCCTCTGTATTGTACGTTCATTTAATCGTCCTCCTCCCTAATTAAAACTCGTATACTTGTGGTTTCTGAGCTTGGTTGTTGTGCTCTGGACCAGCGTATATCTTAAGTTTCTTCAACATTTGTCTTCCAAGGCTGTTTTTTGGAAGCATTCCTTTTACTGCAAGATAAAGAGGTTGAGTCGGTTTATCCTGGAATAAGTTTCTGTAAGGAGTTTCCTTCAATCCACCTGGATATAGAGAGTGGTGTCTGTATAATTTCTGATCTAATTTTTTACCTGTCAATACAACCTTGTCAGCATTTACTACTATAACAAAGTCTCCTGTATCAACGCTTGGTGTATATATTGCTTTATGTTTACCTCTTAAAAGTTTAGCAACTTCAGTTGCGAGTCTACCTAAAGTTTTTCCTTCGGCATCTATAACATACCATGCCCTTTCAACTTCATTAGGTTTAGCCAAGAAGCTTTTCATCTTGTTTCCTCCTGTAATTTTCAATATTAAATTATTTGTATATCAATCTATTCAAAAAACCTAACTCCGGGGCATTGGAACGGTTTTTCTCTGCATTTCATACCTAGGATATTTTATATTACCTAGAATTAAATGTCAAGACTTTTTTTATAATTGACACTTAATAAAAACAATCCTTCAGGTGCTGCTGTTTGTCCGAGAAGGGCTCTTTCTTTTGTTTCAAGGGCATTTATAATACATGACTTTTCTTTTAAGCCCTTGCCAACATCAATCAATGTTCCTGCTATTATTCTCACCATGTTGTACAAGAATCCGCTTCCGGTGATGTAAAGTTTTATGAGATTTCCTTCTTTTTCAATTCTTGTGCTATATACTGTCCTTACGGTTGTCTTTGCCTGGGAGCCCGCTGCCATGAACGCCGTGAAGTCATGAGTTCCTGCAACCAGCTTAAAGGCTTCCTCCATTTTGTCCACATCAAGTATTGAAGGCACAAACGTTGAGTAGTTTCTGTAAAAGGGGTTCCCTACCCTGCTGTTGTATATCTGGTACATGTACGTCTTGTCATGAGCGTCAAAACGCGAATTAAAATTCAATGGAACATCAACACTGTCAAGAATGCTTATGTCTTTGGGCAAATTTGCATTCAGGGCAATTTTTATTTTTTGTTCTTCTATTCTTGTATCAGCCTTGAAGTTTGCTATCTGACCAAGGGCATGAACTCCGCTGTCCGTCCTTCCGGAGCCTGTAAGTTCAATTTTCTGCTTCATCACCCTGGCTGCAGCAGTCTCTATGACTTCCTGAATTCCGATGCCGTTTGACTGCGTCTGCCATCCGTTGTAATTTGTGCCGTCATAGGCCACAGTTAATTTAATGTTTCTTACCATATTTTCAATGCGACTACAGCTGCAAAATAAACAATAAAAATAAATGATGCAGCATAATCTCCCTTAGATATTTTAAGCTGTCTCATGCGTGTTCTGTTTTCTCCGCCTCTGTAGCATCTTGCTTCCATTGCCATTGCCAGCTCATCAGCTCTTCTGAATGCACTTATGAACAGCGGCACTAAAAGAGGCACCAGGTTTTTTGCCCTGCTCATTATGTTTCCGCTTTCAAAATCGGCTCCTCTTGATTTCTGAGCCTTCATTATTTTTTCAGTTTCCTCCATGAGTGTTGGAATGAAACGAAGTGCTATTGTCATCATCATTGCCAGTTCATGAGCCGGAAGTCCGAATCTTTTAAATGGCTTTAAAAGACTTTCTATGCCGTCTGTAAGGATAATTGGTGATGTTGTAAGCGTGAGAAGCGATGTTCCCATTATTAAAAGCGTAAGCCTTATGGCCATGAAGCCTGCCTGTTTCAATCCTTCCTCTGTTACCTTTATGAATCCTGCCTGGAATATTATTTTTCCCGGTGTCATTAGAAGGTTAATAACAAATGTTATGATTATTATCATGAGTATGGGCCTTAAGCCCTTCAGCACAAACTTTATCGGAACCTTTGAAATTGAAATGGCTGCTGCCAGAAACACCACTACTATTAAATATGTTGAAAAACTGTCAATCAGGAACAAGGAAACCAAAAATGCCAGAGTGATTATTATTTTAACCCTGGGGTCAAGATCGTGAACAGGTGATTCGACAGGATAATGCTGCCCTATGGTTAAATTCTTAAACATAATTCCTCCTCACTTCCTTGAGTATTTCTTCCTTTGCTTCTTCCACAGTGAGAATATCAGTTTTTATGTTAAATCCTCGTTTTCTGAGTTCGTTGACAATTTCAGCTACCTGAGG
>NZ_JAJUJR010000207.1 GCF_029265225.1 Sedimentibacter sp. | reverse complement strand
TGCCAAGTTTTGATTTGAAGATTTTCGGGAGGATTATCTTAAATGTTAAAGCATATTTACTGCACATACATGTCTTCCAAGAAATTGGAAGATTTTTTATTTTTTATAAATAATTGGAGTAAGATTTTCAATCCAATGCCGAAGGTGTCATCATGAGGGATTATGTCATCAAAGACGGCAAAAAATTAAGGTGCGGATACACCACAGGAACATGTGCAGCTGCCGCGTCTTCTGCTGCTGCAATCATGCTCCTGACAGGGAACACCGTTGAAAATGTACAGGTGAGGCTGCCCTCGGGAGAAACGCTTCTTATTGGCATAAAAAATCCATGCTTTGATGTTCAAGGAGTGAGCTGCTGCGTGGTAAAAGACAGCGGAGATGATCCGGATGTAACAGACGGCATTGAAATTTATGCGAAGGTAACCCTGGATGATACAGGTAAAGTAAACATAAGCGGAGGACAGGGAGTAGGAAGGGTCACTCAAAAAGGCCTTGACTGCGATGTAGGCCAAGCAGCCATCAATTCTGTTCCAAGAAAAATGATAACAGAAAATCTTAAGAGGATTTCTGAAG
The DNA here is from genome assembly GCF_029265225.1 of Sedimentibacter sp. GTDB lineage: Bacteria > Bacillota > Clostridia > Tissierellales > Sedimentibacteraceae > Sedimentibacter. Next base: position 4,082 of record NZ_JAJUJR010000207.1, on the reverse strand, counting down.
AATACAAGTACAGAGGCGGAATGAGCGTAACTGTCTATGTTCCTGAAGGAGAAGAAAAAGCTTTAAAAACATTTAATCCGCAGCTTGGAATAGTTGGAGGCATATCCATACTTGGAACAACAGGAATAGTTGAACCCATGAGTGAGAAAGCCCTTATTGACAGCTTGAAAATAGAGATGAAAGTCATAAGGGAAAAGGGCTACACAAAACTTCTTGCTTTCCCCGGAAACTACGCCGAGAGATTTATTGACAGCACTCTGGGAATACGCGGAGAAAACAGCATTAAGTTCAGCAATTACTTAGGAGAGGTTCTTGATTTTGCAGTGGAACTTGGATTTAAGGAAGTGCTGATTGTAGGGCACATAGGCAAGATGGTGAAGGTTGCCGGCGGCATGCTCAACACCCATTCTCATAACGGTGACTTCAGGATGGAAGTTATTGCATGTTATGCAGCCTTGTATGGTGCAGGAAGCCACGCGGTAAATGAAATTATATCAAGCGCCACAACTGAACATGCTCTATCCATACTTGAAAGAGAAAATGTGGAAAAGCAAGTTTTAAGAAAAATAAGTGAAAAGGCTGAATTTTACATTAATAAGCGAGTCAACAACATTGTAAATACAAGACTCATAATTTATTCTAACGACAAAGGCATATTAAACTAAAGGAGAAATCATGGTACATTTTGTGGGAGCAGGCCCGGGAGCCGCAGACTTAATAACATTGAAGGGTCACAATCTCTTACAGGGGGCTGATGTTGTCATATATGCAGGCTCTCTGGTTAATCCGGAACTATTGAAATACACAAAGAAAGACTGCATGATTTATAACAGCGCAATCATGACTCTTGAAGAAGTCATAGATGTTATAAAGGCTGCTGAAAATGAAAATAAAGACACTGTTAGGCTGCACACCGGAGATCCAAGCATTTACGGAGCCATAAGAGAACAAATTGACATTTTGAAAGAACTCCATATTGAATTTGAAGTTGTTCCGGGAGTAAGTTCATTCTTTGGAGCAGCAGCTTCTTTAAATGCTGAATACACTCTTCCTGACGTAAGCCAGACGGTTATTATTACAAGGATGGAAGGAAGGACTCCTGTGCCTGAAAGAGAAAACATAAGGTCACTTGCAGCCCACAAGTCAACAATGGTTTTGTTCCTGAGCTCAGGGCTTTCTGAAAAACTGTCTGAAGAACTAATTTCCGGCGGCTATGAACCTGGTACACCCGTTGCTGTGGTTTACAAGGCTACATGGCCTGATGAAAAAATATTCCATACAACTGTTGCAGCTCTTCCTGAAACTATGAAAACAAACAACATAACAAAGACTGCACTTATTCTTGTGGGAAATTTCCTTGGAAAAGACTACATCAGAAGTGAATTGTACAATCCTTCTTTTACACATGAATTCAGAAGGGCAGAAAACAAATAATGAATATATGTATTTTCGGCGGAACAACGGAAGGAAGAAAATTTGCAGAATTTTTGTCTGAAAACAACATTAATGCAGATTTGTACATAGCTACAGAGTACGGACAGCAATTTTTGAAAAATTTGAACAATATCCATGTGCATCAGAAGCGCATTGATGAAAAAGAAATGACCGGACTTTTTCTCGAAAAAAAATATGACTGGGTGGTGGATGCAACTCATCCCTTTGCAAAACTTGTATCTCACAATATTGTAAAGGCAGCACTCGTAAGCAGCACAAAGTATAAGAGGATCATAAGGAGTTCCATGGAAAACAAACACTGCACTTATTTTCAATCTTTTACGGAATGCGTTGATTATCTTAAAGAAAATGAAGGCAACATTCTGCTTGCCACAGGAAGCAAGGATCTTGATAAATTCACTGCAATAGAAAATTACAGCGAAAGGATCTTTGTGAGAATTCTTCCCATGGAAAGTTCTCTTAAAAGGTGCATAGAGCTTGGATATGAGAACAAAAATATCATATGCATGCAGGGACCCTTCAGTACGGAGCTTAATGCTGCCATGATAAAAAGTATAAATGCAAAGTATCTTGTAACAAAGGAAAGCTCTGATTCAGGAGGATTTGACGAAAAGGTTCAGTCATGCCTGAACACGGGGGCAGAATGCCTTGTAATAAGCAAGCAATATGAAGATGGATTCACACTGGAAGAAATAATGGGCTTTTTTAAGAAATTGATTTTGGAACAGGCGGGTTAACAATGAAAAAATTATATATTGTCGGCATAGGGCCAGGCGGCAAAAAATACATTCATTCCATGGCAAAAGAAGCAATTGAGGAATCAGAATGCCTCATAGGCGCCAGGCGAATGCTTGAAGTGTTTGATCATTTAAAAAAAGAAATGTATGAAAGCATAAGCACGCCTGACATTATTGAGCAAATAAAAAATTCTGGCTGCAGTGTTTTCAGCTTGCTTGTGTCGGGAGATTCCGGATTTTACAGCCTGTCAAAAAAAATAACAGAAAACCTTCTGGAAGACCATGAAATAACAGTTGAAAATATACCGTCAATCAGTTCAATGCAGTATCTTTGTTCTAAGCTAAACATTTCCTGGGATGATGTTAAACATATTAGCGCCCACGGAAGGGATATTAACATTGCTGCAGCTGTAATGTTCAGTAAAAAAACCTTCTTTTTGACGGGAGGAGAATTTGGTCCTCAAGAAATATGCAAAGTCCTCTGTGGAAAGGGTCTTGGGCATTTAAAGGTAACGGCAGGAGAAAACTTATCCTATTCAAATGAAAAAATCACAACAGATACTGCCATCAACATGGCAGAAATGCATTTTGACAGCCTTTGTGCAATGCTGGTACAAAATGATGATGCTGTTCATATGGATGAAGGCTTAAGGAGCATAGGGGATGATGAGTTTATTACAGGAAATATTCCCATGACCAAAAGCGAAGTGAGAACCATATCCATAGGCAAGCTTAACATAAAAAACAGTTCAACAGTTTATGATATTGGTGCAGGAACGGGTTCAGTTTCAATTGAAACAGCCCTTAAGCTTAACTATGGCCGTCTTTATGCCATTGAAAAAAATGAAGAAGCAATAAGTCTCATAGAAAAAAACAAAGAAAAATTCAAAACTTATAACATAGATATAATTAAAGGGCAGGCTCCTGAATGTCTTGAAAATCTTCCGAGTCCGGACTGCGTGTTCATCGGGGGAAGCGGAGGAAATTTAGTTCAGATAATTGAAACAGTTTTAAGAAAAAATCAATCTGCAAATGTTGTTATCAATGCAATTGCCCTTGAAAGTGTCAATGAAGCATTGAAGTGCATGGAAAAGTTTAATTTAGAAGATGTTGAAATAACAAATGTATGGATTTCAAAATCAAAAAAAGTAAGATCATACAACATGATGATGGGTCAAAACCCCATTTATATTATAAGCGGCAAGGGAAGTGGTTTAAATTAAATCATCAACAGCACCAAGAATCATGATAGCAGCTGCAGGAAGCAGCAGTGGAAAAACTACAGTCACAACGGCTCTTCTTAAGGCATTTCTGCTTGAAGGGAAAAAGGTTGCAGCTTACAAATGCGGCCCTGACTACATAGATCCCATGTTTCACAGCGAAGTTATAAAAATTCCTTCAAGAAACATCGACACATTTATTTTTGGAGAAAACAACGTCAAATATGTGGTTGGAAAGAACAGCTGCACCATGGACATATCCGTCATTGAAGGTGTAATGGGATATTACGACGGCACCGGAATAGGAACAAACGGTAGTTCATATGAAATTTCAAGGCTGCTTGATTGTCCCACAGTCCTTGTTTTAAACTGTCAGGGTATGGCGCTTTCAGTGTGTGCCATCATTGAGGGATTTAAAAATTTCAGAAAAGAAAGCAATATCAAGGGAGTAATCCTTAACAACACATCCGACGGAATGTACGGATATTACAAAAACATCATTGAAGCAAACACAGATGTCAGGGTCTACGGCTACATGAACCGCCTTGAAGACTGCAAACTTGAAAGCAGACATCTTGGACTTGTTACGGCACAGGAAATTGGAAATCTTCAGTCCATTGTAAACATCCTGGGAGAAAATGCTTTAAAAACAATTGACATGAAAGGCCTT
>NZ_JAJUJR010000462.1 GCF_029265225.1 Sedimentibacter sp. | reverse complement strand
TTCAGAAAAGAACCGTTCCTTCACAACTATCCACACTGCTGGAGATGTCATACACCGCTGTTGTACTACGCTAGACCAAGCTGGTACATCCAGATGACAAAACTTAAGGATAAGCTCATAGAAAACAACAATTCAGTAGAATGGTATCCTGATTTTGTTGGCGAGAAGCGTTTTGGAAACTGGCTTGAAAACTTAAATGACTGGGCTATATCAAGAAGCCGTTACTGGGGAACTCCGCTTCCTCTTTGGAGATGCGACTGCGGCCATGTTGAAAGCATAGGCTCAAGAAAAGAACTGGCTGAAAAGGCTGTTGAAGACATAGATGAAAACACTATTGATCTTCACAGACCATACGTTGATGATGTTCATATTGTATGCCCTAAGTGCGGCAAGCATATGACAAGAGTTAAGGACGTTATCGACTGCTGGTTTGACTCAGGTTCAATGCCTTACGCACAGTGGCACTATCCTTTTGAAAACAAGGAAAACTTCGAAGACTTGTTCCCGGCAGATTTCATATGCGAAGGAATTGACCAGACAAGAGGTTGGTTCTATTCTCTCATTGCCATATCAACATATGTAAGAGGGCAGTCACCTTATAAGAGAGTGCTTGTTAATGACCTTGTTCTTGACAAATTCGGAAAGAAAATGTCCAAATCAAGAGGAAACACAGTTGACCCGTTTGATTTGTTCGACAGATACGGTGCCGATGCATTGAGATGGTACTTGTTGTTTGTATCACCTGCATGGTCACCTACAAAATTTGACGAAGACGGACTCAAGGAAGTGCTGAGCAAGTTCTTCGGAACAATTAAAAATGTTTATACTTTCTTTGCATTATATGCAAATACAGATTCAATAAATCCAAAGGAATTCTTTGTTGAATACAAAGACAGACCTGAACTTGACAGATGGATAATCTCCAAGTACAACAACCTTGTTAAATATGTTCGTGAAAGCATGGCTGTTTACGACCACAACAAGACAGTTAGAGCAATTCAGGATTTCGTGAACGAAGACTTATCAAACTGGTACATCAGACGTTCAAGAAGAAGATTCTGGGTTCCTGAGCTTACTGAAGACAAAAAGGCAGTATACAATACAACTTATGAAATATTGGTAGGAATAGCACAGCTTACTGCACCATTTGCTCCGTATCTGTCAGAAGAAATCTACAGAAACCTTACAAATGAGCCATCAGTGCATTTAAGCTACTATCCTGAATACCATGAAGAATTAATTGATGCAAATGTTGAAGAAAGAATGGACCTTGTAAAGGATCTTGTTAAACTTGGAAGAGCATCAAGAGAAAATGCAAAAATCAAGGTTAGACAACCAATAAGAAGAATACACATAGACGGAAAATATCAGAAGCTGATTTCAGATTTGGTACCGTTAATCAAGGAAGAACTGAATGTAAAGGAAGTTGTGTTTGAGCACGACCTAAATGAATTCATGGACTTCTCACTGAAACCAAACTTCAAGGTTGCAGGACCAAGACTTGGAGGAAATGTTAAGGCATTTGCAGGAGTATTGGCGGCGTCAGACGCCCTTGAAATAATTTCAGCTGTTCAGTCAGGCAAGACATTTGAGC
>NZ_JAJUJR010000470.1 GCF_029265225.1 Sedimentibacter sp. | reverse complement strand
CGGTAAAAGTTCTTGGCTTTGAGTGCTTCGGAAAAAACACTTTCCCTGCATACGGAGAAATGCTGCCTGAAGTAATACGTGCTTCTGTGTTCGGAGAAACTCTCCCCACTCATGAATATGATGAAAAAGAAGTTGTTTCAAGACCTCCTACTCTTTGCTCAGGATGCCCTCACAGAGGATTTTTCTATGAACTTGGTAAAAGAAAAAATGTGTTCATGTCCGGAGACATAGGATGCTATTCCCTCTCATTTGCAGATCCTTACAATGCTGCTGACCATAACATATGTATGGGTGCAAGCATGAGCATTGGCCACGGTGCACAGAAAGTTTTCAACATGCAGGAAAACAACAAGATGAGAGTCGTTTCTTATCTTGGAGATTCAACATTCTTCCATACAGGAATAAACGGACTTATGGACGTAATATACAACAAGTCCAATACAATAAATGTAATTCTTGACAACCGCATAACCGGAATGACAGGACACCAGGAAAATCCGGGTTCAGGCTACACTTTACAGGGAGAACCTACAGTAACAATTGATATTGAAGCTGTTGTCAGAGCTCTTGGTTTTAAAAATGTAGTAGTAATAAATCCAAACGACCTTAAGGCTGTAAAGACTGCTCTTGACTGGGCGTTATCTCTTGACGAAGCATCTGTAATAATAACAAGATGGCCATGTGTGCTCAAAAAATTCTCTCCAGAAGACAAGGAAGAATTTAAAGAAGCATTTACAGCAAAATGTTCAGTTGATGCTGAAAAATGCATTGGATGCAAAGCCTGCATAAAAACAGGATGCCCTGCCTTGTCATTTGACAATGGCAAGAAGAAAGCAAGTATCGATAGAAATTCATGCGTGGGCTGTGAAGTATGTCTTCAGGTATGTCCTGTAAAAGCAATAGGAAAGGTGGAAGCATAAATGACAAAGAGCATATTATTGGTTGGAGTCGGCGGACAGGGTACTATCCTTGCAAGTAAACTTTTGACAACTGGATTGATGGAAGCCGGCTTTGATGTAAAAATGAGCGAAATTCACGGCATGAGCCAAAGAGGAGGCTCTGTGTCATCTCAGGTAAGATATGGGGAAAAAGTTGAATCTCCTGTTATAGAACTTGGGGGAGCAGACATACTTATTTCATTTGAAAAAATGGAAGCATTGAGATATTTGAATTACCTTAAGACGGTCGGAAAAATTGTAGTAAATGATTATGAAATAAATTCAATGCCTATACTTTCAGGTAAAGCTGAATATCCTGAAAATGCAGTTGAAATATTGAGAAGCAAAGCTGCTATAGTTGTAATAAATGCCGCGGCTGAAGCTGAAAATCTGGGAAATTCCAAAGTAATGAACATAATATTGCTTGGCGCAATCATCAAGTCCATGGGTCTTGAAGAAATTGACTGGGAAAAAATATTAAAGGATAACATCAAGCCAAAACTTGTGGACATAAACCTAAAGGCACTTGAAAAAGG
>NZ_JAJUJR010000365.1 GCF_029265225.1 Sedimentibacter sp. | reverse complement strand
GAATTAAAAATAAAATTTAACTCTAATGTTGATGAAAAAATCATTGCGTGTGATTTACATAAGATAGACAGAGTTATGCTTAATCTAATTTCTAATGCTATTAAATTTTCTTATCGTAACGGTGAAATATATGTAAATGTTATGGATAAGGGAGATTCCGTAGAGATATCAGTGAAGGATAACGGAACGGGCATGGATAAAAAACATTTAGATTTAATTTTTCAAAGATTCTATCAAGCAGATAAATCATTGTCAAGGAATGCGGAAGGAAGCGGTATTGGATTGGCAATTGTAAAATCAATCATAGACCTTCATAATGGCACAATCAGCGTAGAAAGCGAATTGGAAAAGGGCAGCACATTTAAATTTGAACTCCCTTCTAATATAATACAAGAATCAAATACTATAGAACAGATAGGACAAGCAGGCAACAAGGTGGAACTAATAAAAATTGAGTTTTCAGATATATTCTGATTAATAGCAGAAAGTAAATTAGTAATACATTTATCTTTATAAATATTGTATTCAATTTTGAAGAAAGAATTTAACAGGAGGATATCATGAAATTTAAGAGTCCGTTATTGGTTGTAAATGATATTGAAAAATCAAAAAAATTCTATAAAGATGTTTTGGGATTAAGGGTAATTCTGGATTTTGGAGCTAATGTCACTTTAACAGGTGGTGTTTCTCTGCAGACAAAAGAAAGCTGGAAGAATTTTATACAGAAAAAAGATGATGAAATATATTTTGGGGGCAATGATGCCGAACTATGTTTTGAAGAAGACAATTTTAACAGCTTTATTGAAAAGTTAAATGACCTCAACTTTATAGAATATGTCCATCCTGTCATTGAGCACTCATGGGGACAAAAAGTAGTTCGCTTTTATGATTTAGATAAGCATATCATAGAGGTTGGGGAAAATATGAATGCAGTTTGTAAACGATTTTTAGCAAGCGGGCTAACCGCAGAAGAAACAGCAAAGAAAATGGATGTTCCTGTTTCATATGTTCAAAAATGCGTAAAATAATTCAGCTTATAGGGGCAAGTACAGGAAGTATTATAAATTACATAAATTCAGGAGAATTTTCATGACAACAGCAAAAAAACTAAGAGAACTGCTAGCAGGAAATAAAATCATAGTAGCTCCGGGAGCATATGATGCGTGGTCTGCAAAATTAATTGCAAAATCAGGTTTCCAGGCAGTGTATATGACGGGCTACGGTGTATCTGCAAGCGTATTGGGAAAGCCTGATATCGGATTAATTACATTGACTGAAATGGTGACGGCTGCAAAAAACATTGTAGATGCAGCTGGAGACACGCCGGTAATTGCCGATGCAGACAATGGTTATGGCGGAAACTTAAATGTAATGCGAACGGTTCAGGAATATGAACGTGCCGGTGTTGCTGCAATACAGCTTGAAGACCAGGTAACACCAAAAAGATGCGGGCACATGGAAGGAAAAGAAATAGTATCAAAGGAAGAAATGGTTTCAAAGATTAAAGCAGCCGTTGCTGCCAGGAAAAATCCGGATCTTTGCATAATTGCCAGAACTGATGCAAGAGCTGTAAATGGCTTTGATGATGCGCTTGAAAGGGCAATGGCCTATGAAAAGGCAGGTGCTGACATAATATTTCTTGAAGCACCGCAATCTGTGGACGAAATGAAAAAAGTTTCTCAAAGTATAAAGTCACCTCTTCTTGCCAACATGGTTGAAAGAGGGAAAACACCTTTGCTTAAAAACGATGAATTGGAAAGCATAGGATACAAAATTGCCATTTACCCTGTTTCTACGTTATATGCTGCCACAAAAGCGGTTCTTGATATCTTAAGCAGCATTAAAGAAGATGATACGTCTTCAACTTCAATAGATAAGATGGTAGATTTTCCAACATTCAATAATATGATTAGTCTACAGGAACTGCGTGAACTGGAAAAATCATTTTTATAATCGGCAAAACTTAAATTGATTACATGCAGACAATAAAATAAACACTAAAGGACTATATTCCTTGAGTCAGGTTGTTGACAAAGTAACTTTCGACGTTGTCATTCTGAGAGCTTGCTCGAAGAATCTCATGTTTTAAAGATGAGATCCTTCACTATCGTTCAGGATGACAGCGCCTGTATATGTCAATAGTCTAACTGCCCTTGGGCAGTTTTATTTTTCCTTTTTATTATTTATTTGTTCCTGAGCAGCGGCTGTTAAAATAGTCTGACCAATATTATTGATAAACTTTCCAAGTATAATTTGATCTTTTGCATCTATGCTGTCAATTAATAAAATACCGATCAGGGATGACAAAAGTATAAATTGCTTGGGAGGCAGCGAAGTAATGCATGAAACCAACGCCTTGTATGTATTGTTTGATACATTATTTTCTCTGACTGCTTCATCAGTGTTATCAATGCCTAAAGTTCTAATTATATCTTCAAAACCCATTCTTTCTTTGTCCATATAACCATTCCTTCTTTAAGTGTACTATATTAATATATGCCTAAATTCATTTGTGGTTCTGTTTTTTGTTTTGATTGGTACTATGAAAAAACATAGT
>NZ_JAJUJR010000176.1 GCF_029265225.1 Sedimentibacter sp. | reverse complement strand
TTCAAAAATTCTTATAGGAATGTCCCTTTTTACTGAAAAAACATAATAAGTCACAGCAATCTTGAAAAAAACATCCACACACTCTTTTACAACACTCAAGGCCTTCTTTTTGTAAAAAAGGTTTATTTTGTTCAGAACATTCTGGTCTTTATATGAATAAAACTGAGGATATTCAATTTTGTAACGAAGAAGCAGCTGTTTTTCATAAAACAAATTGTCTTCAATACTCAATATTTTTACTTGTACACCATTCATATAAACTCCTCCTTTGTATAGAATATGCTTTATGAATTATGTAAGTGAAATAAAAACGCCGATATTTAAAATATCTGGCGTTTTTCATCTAGTATTCTTTTTGCATCTTCATAACCTTGACGGATCATCCACTTTATTCTTTCCGAACTTGCTTCTAATGTACTGCTTAAATATTCATCAGGTGCTATGTCTATTATATCCACATTGCCAAAGACACTGTAATCATACTTTTCAGGTCTCAGGCGTACTGCAATTATTATATCGCAGCCCTTATCAGCCGCCATTTCCACAGGAAGTTTCAAAAACATGCTTCCATCAAGGTAATATTTTCCGCCTATGGGCCTTGGTGTAAATACCGGCAGATAACAGCTGGCAAAAACAAATTCGTGAAGCATACCCTCTGGTATATCTTCTTTAAAAAGTTTTAAGGGTTTTCTGTCCGTGAGGCAGTAAGTCGCAAGTCCGTATTCAATCTTGGATTCACGGATAGCTTTTTCTCTCACCACATCCTTGTAAAATTCTATGATAGGTTCAGGGTCAACACCTGTGCTTTTCAAGTAGCTGCTTTCAAATTTGTCGATGTTTCTGGTTATTTTGTCAAATATGTCTTGAGAATTTTTGCTTTTCTTTTTTTTATTGTCCGAATATGAAAAATCAAATTTGCTCCACAGTTCAGTGCTGTTATCATAATCGCCCAATACGTAGGACACTCCGTTAAGAGCTCCAATTGATGTGCCTACCACGCATTGGTAGTGAATGTCTAGTTCCTTTAAAGCTTTCAAGACACCTATCTGGTAAGCACCCTTTGCTCCCCCGCCCTCTAAGGCAATTCCTACTTTTTTTTTGCTGTTCATTCATTTCTCCTATTAACTATTATACATTTGGTACGCATACCCTTGTTCCTGAAATAAGGAAGTTTGACGGCCTTAAATTAGGATTGGCAGTAAGTAATGCAGATGGCGAAGTGTTGTGTGCAACAGCCACCGTTGACAGACTGTCTCCAGGTTTTATAATATATTCCCTGGAATTTGCAGCATCGCATTCCTGATAATTTTCTGGAGGTATGCAAAGTTCTGTTCCAGGTACTATGATGTTAGGGTTAAATTCGCGGTTGGATTCCATCAGTTCATTCAGGCTTAAATTGTAAGTTATGAGAATGTCGCTTAATCTTGTTCCTTCCTGAATTACCACAACTGTTCCGAAAGGACATCCTGCCGGTACATTAGGAATGCATATTTCCTGACCAACCTTAAGGTCATAGGGATTTGCTTCCGGGTTTGCTTCAAGCAGTATATTCAATGGCAGTCTGTATTTTAGCGCGATGCTGTAGAAGCTGTCGCCTTCAACAATTGTATAATATGCGCCGTTGATGCATGATGGCCTTTCCGGAACTCTTGGAACGCAAATTGACATCTCTTCCGTCAGGGTTCGAAGTCTCAGTGTAGGATTAAGTTCCAGCAGTCCAACCAAATTTGTGCCGAATCTTGCTGCGATGGAATTTAAAGTATCGCCGGGCTGCACCACATATGGCATGGTAAACCTGTTGGGGCATAAATTTTGATCTTGTCTATAAATCATTATATAATCACCTCATAATATAATTTGTTAATTTATAATATTCATGAGGCTATGAATGTTTCTTAATAGTTAACTAGAAAATTTATCCCTTTCCTTTACAGCAAGCTTGTCGCAGCGTTCATTGTAATGGTGCCCGTTGTGTCCCAGCACATGCACAAATGTTACTTTATGAATGCTTGCAGCTTTCAAAAGCCTTTGCCATAGCTCTATGTTAAGTACAGCCTTGCCGTCTGATTTTTTCCAGTTTTTTTTCTGCCAGGATGTGAGCCACCCTTTGTTGAAAGCATCAGTCACGTACTTGGAATCTGTAGTTACGGTTACTTCGCATGGCTCTTTTAAAGCTTCAAGACCGACTATTACGCCCATGAGCTCCATTCTGTTGTTTGTTGTGTTTTCTTCTCCCCCGCTCAGTTCAGCTTCCTTGCCGTTGTATTCAAGTATTACGCCGTATCCTCCCGGACCGGGGTTTTTGCTGCAGGCTCCGTCTGAGTATATGTTTACTTTTTTCATTATTTCTCCGCCTTTTGCCTTATATGCATGACTACTATAATTTATTGTTCAATTTTTTGTTTTATGAGCATTACCCTTAATATTCCATAGTGCTCTTCAAGTTCCTGAAGCTTTGCCTCGTTTACTTCTCCGACCACGTCTATTATGTTGCAGGCATAATCGCCCCTGCTCTTGTTAACCATTCCAATGATGTTTACATTGTGGCTTGCCAGGGCAGTAGTCATTTGTCCTATCATGTTTGGAATATTTTTGTTCAAAACCACAATTCTGTCTGTTCCAGGATACCTGTCCATTGAACAGTCAGGAAAGTTTACGGAATTTGTGATGTTTCCTCTTTCCAGATATTCAGTAAGCTGGGTCACTGCCATTTCTGCACAGTTTTCTTCAGCTTCATAAGTTGAACCGCCAAGATGAGGTATGCACACGACATTTTTAGCAGCCAAGAGCTTTTCTGTCGGAAGATCTGACACATGATACCCTACCTTGCCGCTTTCCAAAGCTTCTATGAGGTCATCGTCATTTATTATTCCTGACCTTGCAAGGTTCAGTATCTTCACGCCATCTTTCATTATTTTTATATTTTCTTTGTTTATATAATTTTTTGTTTCATCGTTGTAAGGAACGTGAAGTGTGATGTAGTCGCTTCTTCTGTAAAGTTCATTGATGTCGCTGGTGTACTGAACATCCCATGACAAGGCAAGTGCATTTTTAACAGATATGTACGGATCAAATCCTATTACTTCCATTCCAAGCTTCACACCCATGTTTGCAACAAGGTGTCCCACATTTCCCAGTCCTATTACGCCAAGAGTCTTTCCCTTGAGCTCAGGGCCAACAAATTTGGATTTACCTCTTTCCACTGACTCCACTACGTTTTTTTCTATGTTTCTCGTCCAGTCGATGCTGTCGATTATTTTTCTTGAACTCATCAAAAGCGCAAGGAATGTAAGCTCACACACGGCATTTGAGTTAGCTCCGGGAGAATTGAACACTACAATTCCTTCTTCGGCGCATCTTTCAATGGGAATGTTGTTCACTCCTGCTCCGGACCTTGCAATGGCCTTCAGCTGTTTTGAAAACTTCATGTCGTGAATGTCCATGCTTCGCATTACTATTCCGTCAACGTCGGTTGTTTCTTGTTCTATCAGTGTATATTTCTCTTCGGAAAGCAAATTTAAAGTTTCCTTAGGAATTTTACTAAACAGTGCTACTTTATACATTTCATCCTCCTTATTTTACATTATTAAAGCTTAGTATACAACCGATATATTTGAAAATCAAGAAAAATGTTATAATTAATAATATAAATACAATAAAATACATACAAATCAAAAGGCCAAATGCAGTTAATGCATTTGGCCTTTCCATAAGTACTCTATCTGCAGCAGCCTCTGTCGAAGAAATTATTGCCGCACAGCAGGAAGAAAATAATACCAATTATGATTATCCACTCAAGCCAGTCGTTTCCTCCTATTCCTCCTATACGGTCACAGCAGTCATAGTTTGTTGCTCTTATTTCATCTGACATATATTTCACCTCTTCTAATATTATAAACAAGCTGGCATAGCCATTTCTTATTTTATAACTCAATATATGTCAGCAAAACAATTGTGTGCAGAAATTAAAGAATTTCTAATGTGGAAATTGCCTGTTCAATGAGCAGTTCAATGTCAAGCTTGCTTTCAGAATTCTTAATTGATTCAAGTCTTGGATTTATCAGCGGATGCTTTGGAGCAAACACTGAGCAGCAGTCGTCGTATGGTAGTATGGATGTTTCAAATGTGTTTATTTCTCTTGCCCTCTCCATAATTTCAGTCTTGTCCATTCCAACAAGCGGTTTTAAAATGGGCATTCGTATTGCTTCCTCAATTACAGCCATGGATTTCATTGTCTGGCTTGCAACCTGTCCTAGACTTTCGCCAGTTATGAGCATATCCATGTTGTTGTTTGCAGCAATTCTTTCAGCTATGCGCATCATGAATCTTCTTGCAAGAATTGTTGTTTCATCTTCCCTGCAAAATTCCTTTATGGCTTTGTGCACTTCAAGAATGTTTATGCTGAAAAGTTTTATATTTCCGCAGTATTCTTCAAGGATTTCTTTCAGGTGTCTTACTTTTTCATTGGCTCTTTCAGAAGTGAAAGGATATGTGTGAAAATAAAGGGCATTTATTTCAACACCTCTCTTGGCAATCATGTAACCTGCCACAGGTGAGTCAATTCCTCCCGACAACAGAAGAAGAGCCCTTCCGTTTGAGCCTATGGGGAGACCTCCGGCTGTTTTTATTTTCTCTGATGAAATGAAGCAGTGCTTTTTTATGTCAATATAAATTTCCAGATCAGGATTGTGCACGTCCACAGTTACGTCAGGAAACTGCTCAAGTATTCTTCCTCCCACATTGGCGCTGAAGTCCATGGAACCAACCGGGAACGTCTTGTCGCTTCTCTTGGTGTTTATTTTAAATGTCTTGAAATCCTGTTTGTTTTTTAAATACTTAAAAAGCTCAATTACCTTTAATGTAATAGTTTCAGGATCTGATTCTGTCTTTATTGACGGGCTTATTACAACAATACCGAAAATTTTTCTTGTTTTTTCCAATATTCCGTCCATGTCCTCTTCGTGGGATGTTTCAATAAACACCTTTCCAAGTTCCTTGTAGACAACAATGTCCTTGAATCCTTTCAAGGCGAATTTTATTTGTTCTATGAGTTTGTGTTCAAAGGAGCCTCTGTTTTTCCCTTTCAGAAATATTTCTCCAAAGCTCACTGCT
>NZ_JAJUJR010000326.1 GCF_029265225.1 Sedimentibacter sp. | reverse complement strand
GAATGCAGCTTTTACAAAGCTGCATTTTGTTATTTTACGGAATCCCGTATCATTAAAATCGGTGAAACAATTTTATGAACAGTTTCCTTGGTATTCAGGTTTAATATATCCATAATAATTTTGATGCAGTGAGCTGACATTTCCTCTGTGGGTATGGACACTATGGTTAAAGGAGGAGTTGTGTATTCGGTGCTGTCTGGACTCATGAGTCCATAGGCTATTACCTCCATGTCTTCGGGAATTCTTACATTATTTTTATTGAACACATAGGAAGCACCTATTGCCAGCATCTCAGAATCGCATATGACGGCATGGGGCATGTTTGTGTCCTTCAGCAGTTTTTCTGCTGCAATCACTCCGCCCTTGTAGGTGTTTTCTGTTTTGATAACATAATTTTCTTCAATTTCTATGCCAAGAGATTTGCAAGCCTTTACAAAGCCCTTGATACGGTACCTTGCAGCTATGGGAGATCCGTCCTCGCAAATCAGGGCAACTCTTTTGTGTCCGTTTCGGGCAAATATAGAGGCTGCTTTAAGTCCTGATTCTTCATCATTGTTGCATACGCAGTTGTATTTGTCTATAAAACGGTTGTACAAGACTATAGGAATTGAAGATTCAAGTCCTTCAAGATATTCCATGTCCTTTTCCGAGGTTGCTCCTACAATTGCCGCACTGAATTTGTTTTTGCTTGTTAATCCGTTTTCCTTGTAAAGATTGTCATTTTCGTATGTGCACACAATAATTTCGCAGTCAAAGTTTCTTCTTTTTATTTCGCCCTGCAGTCCCATGAGCACTCTTGCCAGGAAATTGGTTCTGTAGTCAAGAGGCCAGTACAATGCAATAACCGGCTTCCCTGCATCTGAGCTTCTGAGTCTTCTTGCTGCCATGCTTGGTTTGTATTCTAATAATTTGATTGCTTCTAATACTTTCTCGGCAGTTTCCTTTGCAACTTTTCTTTCTTCAGCCTTGCCATTCAAAACAATTGATACTGTTGAAATTGACACGCCGGCGAGCCTGGCCACATCTTTTATCGTAGGCATTTCATATCCATCCTTATTGTTGTTACAAATATCATAGAAGATAAAGCATAATTTGTCAAGATTAGAACGTTATAAAGAAATGAGATTAAAACTTAAAACGTTTTAATTTTTTTATTGACAATCTTTAAACATTTGCTATAATGTTATTAGAACGTTTTAAGAAAGAGGGATAGTATGACAAGGTCGCATAAAATACTTGCAAAAGCCGCCGGTCTTGATAATGTATCGGCAAATCAGGAAATAATTCTGCATTTTGACAACTTAATCATTAACGATGGAGTAAGCCACAAGGCAGTTGATTTGTTAAATGAAGAAAAAGAATTGAAAAACAAAGAAAGAATAACGGTGATTCTGGATCACGACATACCTGCCGGCAGCTTTGACAGTGCCTTTATCCAAAAAAAGCTCATAGATTTTTCAAAAAAATATGATTTAGATTTCATTCAGTCTGCGGGAACAACTTATGAAATAATGCTGAATGATTATGTTAAAAAAGGGACGATTGCTGCAGTCTGCGGAGGGCATCACGGAACATTCGGTGTTAATGGAGCTTTGGGATTTAAGATGACCGTTGAAGAAATGGCAAACTTGCTTATGGATGGCAGTCTTACTTTTAAGGTGCCTGAATGCATAAACATGGTGCTGAACGGTGATTTCCCTGAAGGCGTCACTGCGAGAGATTTTTGCCTTTCGGTCATATCACAGCTTGGGGAAGATGCATTGAAGGGATATATTATTGAAGTGACAGGACCAGCTGTTGAAAAAATTAGTAAGACAGATAAAATTTCAATTTGCAGCCTCCTGAGCAGGACCGGAGTTGAATCGGTAATAATGGAAACAGAAGCAGAAGGAGATTACAAAAAAGTAATTAAATATGATTTAAATAATGCAAAGAAGGTTGTTACGCTGCCCGGCGACATATACAGCACAAAGACTGTTGATGAAATGAAGGGAACAAAAATATCTGCAGGATTTATAGGGGCGTGCACTGGAGGCCACATTGAGGATTTGCGTCTTGCAGCAAACATATTAAAAGGAAAAAGAATAAAGCTTGGTTTCAGGCTTTTAATAGGAAGTGTGAGCAATGAAGTATTTTTGCAGGCAATGGATGAAGGACTCATAGACATATTCCTTGATTTTGGTGCTCAGGTAACAAATCCCGGATGCGGCTCATGCAAGACTACTTCAATAGGTGTTGTTGGTGACGGAGAAAGTCTTATAACAACAGGTTCATACAACTTCGCAGGATGTGCAGGAACAAAAGATTCCTCAGTCTATCTTGCAAGTGTTGAAACAGTTGCAAGAACAGCCATATCAGGTATTATCGGTGAATAGGGAGGAAAAAATGGAAGAAAAATTAGTGGGAAAAGTGTGGAAACTGCCGGACGATGTTGATACAGACACAATAATTCCGGGAAGATACGGCGTGCTTCCTGATGCAAAGGCAATGAGCGTTCACTGCCTTGAACCTTTAAGACCTGAACTTGCAGCAAATGCACAACCTGGAGACATTTTTGTAGCAGGAAAGAATTTCGGATGCGGTTCTTCAAGAGAACAAGCACCTGCATGTATTGCTGCTCTTGGTGTTAAGGTGATTATAGCTAAATCATTTGCAAGAATTTTTTACAGAAACGGAATTAACAACGGCATGCTGTTAATAGAAAGCGCTGACATTCCGGACAACTGCGAAGATGGAGATATAGTAACAGTTGAAGTAAACAATAAAATTACTGTAAACGGAAAACAGTTCAGTTTTCCAAACTTTCCTGACAACGTAAATGCAATTATAAAAGACGGCGGACTTGTGAGCCGGTACAGAAAACTCAATGAGGAAAAAGAAGCCAACAAGTCTAAGGGACACACAATGGCTGAAAAGCTTTTGATGAAAAACACCGGATTGTCAGATTTGGAGCCAAGGCAGCTCATTACTGCAAAACCGGACATGTGCATGATACATGATATTTATACTCCATTTGTCATACAACAGCTTGATAACATGAAATTTAAGGAATTGGCTGATCCGGAAAAGGCTGTTGT
>NZ_JAJUJR010000138.1 GCF_029265225.1 Sedimentibacter sp. | reverse complement strand
GGAAAAAGGATACAACATACTGAAAGATTTCGGAGTTGAAGTTGACGTGAGGGTTATTTCAGCTCACAGAACTCCGGACGAGGCAATTAATTTTGCTAAAAATGCTGAACAAAACGGATATGAACTTTTAATAGGTGCAGCAGGAAAGGCAGCCCATCTGCCGGGAGTTCTGGCAGGATGCACTCCTCTTCCAGTAATAGGTGTTCCAATACGTTCAACAGAACTTGACGGTATGGACGCACTTCTTGCCATAGTGCAGATGCCTCCCGGAGTTCCTGTTGCAACAGTAGCCATCAACGGCTCAGACAACGCAGCTTTATTAGCAGTACAGATTCTTTCAGTAAAATACGAAAACTTAAGAATAAAGTTCAAGGAATACAAGAAACAAATGGCTGAAAAAGTCATTGAGAAAGATAAGAAATTAAACGAGAAATTAAAAGCAAACAACTAAAAAAATAAACTATCAAAAATATTTTAAAAATAATCGGAGGATACCATGGAAAAATTAGAAATGATTTATGAAGGAAAAGCAAAGAAAGTTTTCAAGACTGACAACGAGAAACAATACATTGTTGAATACAAGGATGATGCTACAGCATTTAACGGAATAAAAAAAGGTACTATAGTAGGAAAAGGCGTTGTAAACAATAAAATGTCTGCCGCATTGTTTGCTCTTTTAGAAGAAGAAGGAATTCCAACTCATCAGATAGAACTTTTAAGTGACAGGGAATCTCTAGTTAAAGCTGTTAAAATTCTTCCTCTTGAAGTAATAGTAAGAAATGTTGCTGCCGGATCTCTTGCAAAAAGACTTGGACTTGAAGAAGGCGTTGAAATGAAGAAGACAGTTCTTGAATTTTCTTACAAGAATGATGAACTGGGCGATCCGATGATTAACGACTACCACATTCAGGCAATGGGCTATGCAACAGATGAGCAGCTTGATACAGTGAAAAGCTATGCATTAAAAGTAAATGAAGTACTGAAAAAATTCTTCCTTGAAATCAACATTAAACTCATAGATTTCAAACTTGAGTTTGGATTGTATGAAGGCAAGGTAATTCTTGCAGACGAAATTTCCCCTGACACATGCAGACTCTGGGATGCAGATACAAACAAGAAACTTGATAAGGACAGATTCAGAAGAGATTTAGGCGGTGTTGAAGAAGTATATCAGGAAGTTCTTGAAAGAATAAGCAAAAAGAAATAACACTAAGAGGAGACAATATGCAGGATATAATATTAGATGACAAGCTGCATGAGGAATGCGGAGTAGTGGGAGTGTTTTCAGGCAATCCTGATATAACATCACAATTGATTTATTACGGATTGTTTGCACTGCAGCACCGAGGACAGGAAAGTGCAGGCATTGCAATCAATACCGGAGGAAAAATTCAATTTCACAAAAATATGGGGCTTGTTTCTGACGTCATGACCAGCGATGTTATTCAAAGGTTATCAGGCGGAATTGCCATAGGTCACGTGAGATATTCCACATCAGGAGGAAGCGAAATTGAAAATGCACAGCCTCTTGTTGTAAGGTATAAAAATGGAACGCTGGCTCTTGCTCATAACGGAAATCTTGTAAATGCTGATAGTCTTAGAAATATTCTTGAAGACAGCGGAGTTATTTTTCAAACTTCCATTGACACTGAAGTCGTGGCTAACATGATTGCAAGAAATGCAAACGGGGATGTTTTAAAGTCAATTAAAAATGTGATGGAGATCATCAAGGGAGCATTTGCCTTCGTAATAGCAACCGAAAAACAGCTTATAGGCGTAAGGGACCACTTTGGACTAAGACCTCTATGTCTGGGACAAAGACCTGACGGCGGATATCTGCTTGCTTCTGAAAGCTGCGCCATAAATGCCATGGGCGGAGAATTCATAAGAGACATTGAGCCTGGAGAAATAATAATCATAGATGAAAACGGAATCGAAAGCATAAAAAGCAGCAAGTACGCACAGCAAAAATCATGTATTTTCGAATATGTTTATTTTGCAAGACCTGACAGCACCATTGATGGAGTGAATGTATACCAGTCAAGGTACAACGCAGGCAGAATTCTTGCTCAGGAAGCTCCCGTGAAGGCAGATCTCGTATTCTGCGTTCCCGACTCGGGAACTCCAGCAGCCATAGGATATGGCAATGAACTTGGAATACCTTACGGCCTTGGCCTCATTAAAAACAGGTATGCCAAAAGAACTTTCATTGAGCCAAGCCAGGCTCTTCGTGAAGAAGGAGTAAAGACAAAATTAAGTGTGAACAAGGATCTTGTGAAGGATAAAGTTGTTGTAATGATTGACGACAGTATTGTTAGGGGAACAACAACAAGACAGCTTGCCCAGATGGTAAGGGATGCGGGAGCGAAGGAAGTACATGTTAGAATTGCATCGCCGCCTGTAACTCATTCATGCTTTTTCGGCATAGATACACCATTTAGAAGCTACCTTATAGGAGCTAACAAGTCAGTTGACGAGATGAGAGACTATATTAAAGCTGACAGTTTGCATTTTTTAAGCATGGAAGGACTTATTAAGTCAACAGGTTCTGACAGAGGATTCTGTCTTGCATGTTTGAACGGTGATTATCCTATGGAAGTTCCAAAATTCGATTAGAGGAGATTGTTATGTCTGATAAATTAACGTATAAGGATTCCGGTGTAGACATTCATGCCGGATATGAAACTGTTAGGCTCATAAAAGATTACGTGAAGAAAACATACACCAAGGGAGTTATGTCCGACATTGGCGGCTTTGGAGGAATGTTCGGAATCGACAAAAATGAATATGAAGAACCGGTGCTTGTTTCCGGAACCGACGGTGTGGGTACAAAACTCATGATTGCATTCAAGACGGATGTTCACGACACCATTGGAGAAGATGCTGTTGCAATGTGTGTAAACGACGTTATATGTCAGGGAGCAAAACCATTGTTTTTCCTTGACTATATAGCAACAGGAAAACTGGACCCAAGAAAGGCAGCAGACATTGTCAAAGGAGTTGCAAACGGCTGTATCAAGGCCGGTGCTGCCCTGATCGGAGGAGAAACTGCTGAAATGCCTGGTCTGTACAGTGCAGGCGAATATGACATAGCAGGATTCTGCGTGGGTATAGTTGACAGAAAAAAAATTATAGACGGATCAAAAATAGTTGAAGGAGATGTGCTCATAGGAATTCCTTCCAGTGGATTCCATTCAAACGGATATTCACTTGTGAGAAAAGTATTCTTCGACCACAAGAACTACAATGCAGATGATTATGTTGAAGAACTTGGATGCACTCTTGGAGAAGCCCTTTTGACTCCTACAAGAATTTATCCGAAACTCATAATGGATCTTATATCAAAGTTTGAAATTAAGGGAATGTCCAACATAACCGGAGGCGGTTTCTATGAGAATATTCCAAGAATGTTTCCGGAAGGCATAACAGCAGACATTGAAACAAAAAATATAAATGTTCTTCCTGTGTTCAAACTTCTTCAAAGAGAAGGAAATGTTGACATTGATGAAATGTATTCAACATTCAATATGGGAATAGGAATGGTTCTGGCAGTATCGGCCGAAACTAAAGAAGATGTTATAAAATATTTGAGAAGCCAGGGAGAAGAGCCTGTTGTAATAGGATGTACAACAAGAAGGGAAGGCGGACTTAAAATATGCCACAACTAAAAATAGGTGTATTGATTTCCGGTTCCGGAACTAATCTTCAGTCTCTCATTGACAACGTTGAAAACGGACAAATTGACGGAAAAATAACCGTGGTTATTTCAAATAAGGGCGATGCATACGGACTTGAAAGAGCAAGACAGCACAACATTAAAGCTGTGTTTGTAGATCAGAAAAATTATCAGGATTCAGAGATTTACAATGAAGCAGTTATAAAGGAACTTAAAAGTAACGGAGTTGAGCTTGTTGTTCTTGCCGGATACCTTAAAATTTTATCCCGTAATTTCATAGATACGTACAGAAACAGGATTATAAACATTCACCCGTCCCTCATACCGTCATTTTGCGGAAAGGGTTACTATGGGCTTAAGGTTCACGAGGCAGCTGTAAACTACGGTGTCAAAATAAGCGGAGCAACAGTTCATTTCGTTGATGAGGAAGCTGATTCCGGTCCGATTATAATTCAGGAGACAGTAAAGGTAGATTATAAGGACACTCCTGAAAAACTTCAGAAAAAGGTGCTTAAAATCGAGCATAAAATACTTCCCCAGGCAGTGAAGCTTTTTTGTGAAGGAAGACTTGACGTTGTGGGAAGAAAGGTTGAAATAAATTAAGAGTTAAGTAATTAAAAATTAATAATTAAGAGTTAAAAATGAAGAATTTCAATATGATCCTAGCATTTAGTCATATTGTGGACTGAAAATACAAATAAGGAGTTGGTTATTAAATGAGAGCTTTAATAAGTGTGTCAGACAAGACAGGAATAGTTGAATTTGCAAAAAAACTTCAGGAACTTGGAGTTCAGATAATTTCAACGGGAGGAACACACAAGACTCTTGAAGAAGCAGGGGTTAAGGTTACAGGAATTTCTGAAGTCACTGGTTTTCCGGAATGTCTTGATGGAAGGGTTAAGACATTGCATCCAAACATCCATGCGGGACTTCTTGCAATGCGCTCCAATCCGGAACACATGAAGCAGCTGGAAGAGCTTAAAATAGAAACAATCGACATGGTTGTAGTAAATCTGTATCCTTTCAAGCAAACAATTCTAAAAAAAGGCGTAACAAGGGAAGTTGCCATTGAAAACATAGACATAGGCGGTCCTACAATGCTTCGCTCTGCTGCCAAAAATTATAAGGATGTGGCAGTTGTGGTTGACCCAAGGGATTACGATCTTGTAATCGATGAACTTAAATCAGGCAATGGTATATCTCTTGACACAAAATTTTATTTGTGCTCAAAGGTCTTTGCACACACTGCTCATTATGACACATTGATAGCAGAATATATGAAAAAGGAAAGACAGGACAAAAGCCTTCCTGAAACATTCACCATGACTTTTGAAAAGGTTCAGGAAATGCGCTACGGTGAAAATCCTCATCAAAAGGCTGCCTTCTACAAGGAAGTGGTTAATACAGACGGACTTCTTTCATCTGCCGTGCAGCTTCATGGAAAAGAGCTGTCATTTAACAACATCAATGATACAAACGGAGCTCTTGAGCTTTTAAAGGAATTTGAAGAACCGACCGTTGTTGCATGCAAACATGCAAATCCATGCGGTGTAGGTACCGGTGAAAATGTATATGAAGCATATGTAAAAACTTACAACGCAGACCCAACTTCTATTTTTGGCGGAATTGTAGTCATGAACAGGGAGCTGGATGAAAAAACAGCCGAAGAAATCAACAAAATATTTGTTGAAATAGTTGTTGCTCCTTCTTACAGCGAGAAAGCACTTGAAATACTTAAATCAAAGAAAAACATAAGACTGCTTGCAATTAAAAACATAGCTACAAAACAGGATGAAAATTCCTATGACCTTAAAAAGGTTGCAGGAGGAATACTTGTTCAGACAATTGATTCAAAGCTTCTGGCAGGAGAACTTAAGACTGTAACAAAGAAACAGCCAACAGAACAGGAAATGAAAGATCTTCTCATGGCATGGAAAATTGTTAAGCACACTAAATCAAATGCCATTACAATAGTTAAAAACGGCCAGTCCATAGGCATCGGACCTGGACAGGTCAACCGTATATGGGCATGCAAGCAGGCAATCGAACATGGGGTGGAATTTTTAGGAGAAGACAGCCTGAAGGGAGCAACTCTTGCTTCAGATGCATTCTTCCCGTTTTCAGACTGCGTTGAGGCAGCTGCAGAGGCAGGAATCACAGCAATAATTCAACCGGGAGGCTCTTTAAGAGACAGTGATTCCATAGAAGCATGCGACAAACACAACATGTCAATGCTCTTCACAGACATGAGACACTTTAAGCACTAAAAATTCAATTAAGAATGAAGAGTTAAGAGTTAAGAATTAAATGAATGAATTGTGCAAAGCACAATTCAAACAATAATTCTTAATTCTTCATTATTAATTATTAATTTAAATTCGGAGGTTTTTATGAAAAT
>NZ_JAJUJR010000296.1 GCF_029265225.1 Sedimentibacter sp. | reverse complement strand
CCCTGTCCGTTTGCACATGTAGAAAATGCAAACAGCTTTTTGCCCCAGAATTGTGCTCCGGTCCAATAAGGAGAAAATGCATCCATGAAAGCTTTCATTGCTCCCGATACATTTCCGTAATAAGTTGGAGAGCCCATTACTATTATGTCTGAGTCCAGAAGCTTTTCAGGACTTGCTTCATCAATTTTTAGCATTTCATTCTTGTATTGACCAGCAATGGTAAACTGTTTTGCAAGCTCTTCAAGATTTGGGTCCTTCACCCTAAATATCTTAACTTCTGCGCCCTGGCTTTCAAATTCCTTGTAAAATTCTCTTGCCATAAGATAATTGTTTCCGCATACGCTGTGAAACACTATGGATACTTTTTTAGTCATTTGTTCTGCTCCTGATTTTACATCTTTTTAAATAGCTGTCATTTTCATCTGCAAACAAACAGCTTAAATAATCTTCAACTTCCACTGCATTTTCCAGATTCAGAGTGTTGGCAGCCACTTGTTCCATTTCCTTCTTCTTGAGTCCTCTTATTATATATCTTGACTTCAGTACAGAAGGAGCATTCATGCTGAATTCATCAAGTCCCATTCCAAGAAATACTGGAATCAGTTTTGGGTCTCCTGCAGCTTCACCGCACATTCCAACCCATATTCCAGCCTTGTGTGCATTTTCAATGATGCTTTTTATAAGTCTCAAAAGAGCAGGATGGTACTGGCTGTACAGGTGCGACAATTTTGAATTCATTCTGTCAACTGCCAATGTATACTGAATAAGGTCATTAGTGCCGATGCTGAAAAAGTCAACTTCTCTTGCAAGCATGTCGGATATGATGGCAGCCGATGGAATTTCAATCATTATTCCTATTTCAATTTTATCGCTGAACGGTATGCCTTCCTTTTTAAGTTCCTTTTTGGCTTCTTCAAGGATTTTCTTTGCATCCTTTAATTCCTTCATTGTAGAAATCATAGGAAACATGATTTTCACATTTCCGTAAATGCTTGCTCTTAGAATTGCCCTGAGCTGTGTTCTGAAAACATCTATGTTTCCCAGGCAAAGCCTGATTGCCCTGTAACCCAGGAAAGGATTCATTTCCTTCGGAATGTCTATATAGGGAACATTCTTGTCTCCGCCTATGTCAAGAGTCCTGATAATTACAGGCTTATTGCCCATTCTCGATAGTACTTCCCTGTATTCCTCAAACTGTTCATCTTCTGTAGGAGACAGCTCTCTGTTCATGAAAATGAATTCGCTTCTGAAAAGGCCTATTCCTTCTGCGTCATTTTCCAGGACCATATCCACATCCCTTGGAGTTCCTATATTTGCCGACAATGAAACCTCAAAGCCATCCTTGGTCACTGTTGAAAGACCTATTTGCTTTTTAAGTTCATTGCCGATTTCTTCTTCTTTTTCTTTTTTCTGAGTGTAATATTTTAATTGTTTCTGATTTGGATTAATCAGTACCTTTCCTGATTTTCCGTCGCAGATTACAAAATCATTTGGTTTTATTTTGCTTGTAATGTTGTCAAGCCCCACAACTGTTGGAATCCCCATTATTCTTGCAATTATTGCTGCATGGGATGTCTTTCCTCCCATTTCTGTTATCATGGCTGCAACTTTGCTTTTATCTATCTGCGCAGTATCCGAAGGAGTAAGATCCTTGGCCACAATTATGGAATTTTCCTCAAGTTTTGAATAATCCGTGTTATTTATGCCAAGCAGGATTTTAATGACTCTTGTCATTACATCCCTTATGTCGTCTGCTCTTTCTCTTAAATACTCATCTTCTATATTTTCAAACAGCTTAATGTAAGTGTCTGATGTTTCATTGATTGCAAATTCAGCATTTATGTTTTCATTTTTTATTCTTACTTCAACATCCGATGAAAAAGTGTCATCTTCAAGCATCATTTCGTGAGACTTGAAAATTTGCGCTTCTTTTTCGCCGACTTCTTCCAAGGTTTTCAAATATAGTTCATTTAATTGGTTTTTCCCAATTTCCAAGGCATTTCTAAGTCTTTCAATTTCTGAATCAGTATCAATGATGTGCTTTCTTTCGATGTTCATTGATTTTTTATCAATAATAAAAGCCTTTCCTATACCAATGCCTGGTGAGACACCCAAACCTTTCATCTACTCACTACCTTTCAGCTTAGTAATAACCAATATTCATGCAATGTAAACACAAATCTCTATTACAAAAACAAACTCTTTACCCAATTTATATAATTATATTACTAAAAACAATTCATTGTCAATCAAAATACTGCAATTTCAACATTTTTTTGTGGTAATGTTTTCACTGTTGAAATAATGGATTTCCTTGTTCACTGTATATTGTATTTAATTTATAAACAAAAACATTTCTTTTAACATGCTTTTATAATATAATAATAAAAACTTTCAAAGTATTACGCAGGAGTTGTTCATGATGAAGACATTACTATGCAAAAATTTGATATTCAACAGCGGCTTGCCTAAAATATGCATTCCCCTTACAGGAAAAAGCACTAGCCAGCTACTCGATGAAATTAATGATTTAAATCAAGTTGATTTTGACCTAGCAGAACTCAGGATTGATTTTTATGAAGATGTTGATGATTTTTCAAAGGTAGTTGAGCTTCTTGAAAAAATCAGAGAAATATATTCAAAGGTTCTTCTTTTTACATTCAGAACAAAAAAAGAAGGCGGCGTTCATGAAATGTCTGAAGAAAAATATTTTGAACTTATTCATACAGCCATTCAAAGCGGTCTCATCGACCTTGTGGATATTGAACTTTTCAGCCATGAGGAAAGTTTGAAAAAGGCCGTAGATTTTGCCCATAAAAATCAAGTAAATGTTGTTATGTCAAGTCATGATTTTCATAAAACTCCTGACAAAGATGAAATCATAAAAAGGCTTGTGAAAATGCAGGAAAACGGAGCTGACATTTCAAAAATTGCTGTGATGCCAACATGTAATGAAGATGTCCTGGAACTTCTATCTGCTACAATGGATGTAAAAAACAAGTACGGATTTCCATGCATAACCATGTCCATGGGTAAGTTGGGTGTAGTGACAAGGCTGTCCGGGGAACTGTTCGTCTCATGTATGACATTTGCAGCTGTAAAAAACACTTCTGCTCCAGGGCAGGTTAGTGTTACAAAGGTAAAAGAGATATTGGATTTGCTGCATTTTGAGTAATAATAATAAATAAATTTATATTATATTTAATATTATTTAATGCTGGATTTAAATGAGATCCTTCGCTGACGCTCAGGATGACGCAGCGCGGATTGTTGTTGAATGAAACACAATGAACTGGCAGGGTTTATTCAAGTAATGAATAACCCCATAAGAGTTAATTCAAAGGGCTGATGCACCCATGTGCAGCAGCCCTTTATAATTTTATCAATTTATTTGCTTGATTTTTCTAATTTCATTCCTTTGTCGATTCCGTTTAAGTTGTGAACTTCAAAAGTATCACTTGACTTTTCAATTGAATCTGCCAAAGTTTCGCTCTTG
>NZ_JAJUJR010000325.1 GCF_029265225.1 Sedimentibacter sp. | reverse complement strand
ATTGCGGCTCTTCTTATAAGTGTAGAAATCGCAGTAAATAAGGGGTATGTCAATCAGATATTTCTGGCATCGCCTACACAAATCATAAAAGAACTTTTGTATATTCTTAATAACAATGAACTTATTCCGCAATTATCCATTACCTTGCAGGAGGCAATTGTTGGATATACAGTTTCAGCTATAACAGGAATAACAATAGGAGTGTTATTTGTAATTTTTCCAAAAATTGAAGCGATATTTTCCCCTTTTCTATCAGCTATGATGGCAGTTCCAAAAACAGCAATTATGCCGCTGCTGGTAGTATGGTTTGGAATTGGTTTTAAAAGCAAGGTAGTTATGGTATTTCTGTTTTGCATGTTTACAGTATTATTTAATACTGTATCAGGTGCTAAACAAACAAAAGCAGAACATTTAAAGGTTGCACATGTATTTAAGGCTTCAAGAACACAATTGGTTTTCAAGGTTATGCTTCCATCAGCACTGCCAAGTATTTTTACGGGTCTTCGCGTCACTGCGGCTACAGCAATAACAGGTGTAATATTTGCTGAAATGACTGCATCAAAAGGTGGAGCAGGATACTTGCTGAATGAAGCACAGGCTGTTTTAAACACACCAAAACTTTATTTAGTGGTAATTATTGTAACATTGATTTCTGTTTTATTTGTATCGGCAGTTAATGTCCTGGAATATATTATCTGCCGAAATTGGAGAAAAGTATAAAAAATAAAATTTGACTAAAGAGAGGTATGACATGAAAAACTATTACTTAAAAAAATTTTTATCATTGACTTTGGCAATGACAATGTTAGCTTCATTAGCTGCCTGCGCATCGCCTGCTGAAAATAAAGCTCCACAAACAGCGCCTGACACACAAGCAAATGAGGAAAAGGACAAAACTTCTGAAAACACATTGGCTTCACCAGAAGATGCTCCCTGGAAAAATCGTGATAATGAACAAGTTACAGTGAGAGCTGGTTTTGCAAAGGGTATGACCGGTATTGCAAATCAATTTGCAATTCAAAGCGGCTGGTATAAAGAAGCAGGTATTGAGTTGGAATTAGTAGATATACCAAATCCTGTGGCAGCATTCGGTGCAGGAGAGGTTGATATAGCAGACGGTGATCCAGGAACATATATACCTGCAATAGTAAATAAGGTTCCAATGAAAATAGTAAGCAACATGTGGCGCAACAGAGGTGCATACTGGATAATAGCAAAACCTGAAATAAAATCACTGGCTGACTTAAAAGGCAAGACAATAGGAGCTGCTCAGGCTACAGGCGGAATGAAGCTTACCCTGATGGAGGTTCTGAGTCAGAATGGGATTGACCCTAAAAACGATGTGGAACTTGTTGCTAATGGTTTTTATCAAACAGCATACGCCACTTTTACCTCAGGTGAAGTTGATGCAACAATAATACATCAGCCATATGCTACACTTGCCGAAAAGGAAGGCATAGGCAATGTTCTGGCTAAAACCTGGGAGTTCCTTCCTGATTATCATACAGGAGTATTAGTTGCATCTCAAAAAATGATAGATGAACAACCTGAAGTGGTTGAAAGAGTTTTAGAAGTTTATTTCTTTGCAAATAATTATGCTAAAACACATTTGGACGAATTCATTCCTTGGGCTGCGGAATATTTAAATCTTGATGAGGAAACTGCACGTGAAGCCATAGAAGCTGAAATAATTCTATGGGAAAACAATCCAATAGTAGATACAAGCCGTCTTCAGGTAACAGAAGATTTATTGTACAAGAACGGAATGCAAAAAGAATCATTGGATGTTAATGGAGTTGTTGATAACAGATTTGCCGAAAAAGTAGCTGAAAGTTTGAAACTGGGCAAATTTGCTGCAGATAATAAATAAGACTTATAGAAAGGAGGAAATAATATGCCTGATGTTGTATTCAGAAATATATCAAAATACTATGAAAATTCTGAAGGTAATCAAACTGCTGTACTTAAAGATATTAATTTAACAGTCAATGATGGAGAATTTGTTTGTATACTTGGTCCAAGCGGCTGTGGTAAAAGCACCCTGCTTGAAATAGCAGCCGGACTCTTGTCTTATACAGAAGGTGAAATATTATTGGATGGCAAGCCATTGTCGGGTACAAGCCGTGATGTAGGTGTTGTTTTTCAGGATTCCTCCTTGTTTCCCTGGAGAAATATCAGAAAAAATGTTGAGTTTGGTTTAGAAGTTGCAAATGCAGACAAATCCGAAAGAGCGCTTATGGCTCAAAAGGCAATTGAAATGGTTGGATTAAAAGGATTTGAAGATAAATATCCTCATCAGCTGTCTGGAGGTATGAGGCAAAGAGCTGGAATTGCCAGAACATTAGTAAACAATCCTGCTTGCATATTAATGGATGAACCTTTCAGTGCAGTGGACCATTTAACCCGCCTGACACTTCAGGATGAAGTTATCAGAATTTGGGAACAACAGAAGAAAACTATAATTTTTATTACTCATGACGTATCTGAAGCAGTTTATTTATCTAATCGTGTCGTTCTCTTAACACCTGGTCCGGGACGAATAAATAAAATATTTGATATTCCTCAAGAATGGCCAAGAAAAAGAAATGACCCCAGAATCATGGAAATTATTGAAAAAATATATTATTCAATAAATAATCCAGACAGCAAAGATAATGTTGAATATACCATATAAAGGAGAACAAAATGTCAGATGAAATAATGAGGCAGTTTAATTTAACTGATGAAGAATATTTAAATATGGATGAAATTGAATTCAGAGCAAGATTTCGCGAAAGAGTTCATCACACATTGGAAATTCAAACCTATGCCGCTGCAAACAGAAGTGAAACATTGAGGGAAGATCAAAATCTAACAGCCAAGAAATTCATAAGAATCTGGAATGAAAGAAAAATTTCAACAGATTTGCCTGAATATAGATATGCTGAAAAATTAATTGAATTTTCAGAAAAGCTAGTAAATGGCGAAACCCTTGATTTAAATGAATTTAAGCCATATGCGCTAACAGATAATGATAAGAATATTTTCCAGAATGTAATAAAGGAAAGAAGATCAGTCAGACATTTTAATGATGAAAAAGT